>CAYGKB010000152.1:0-4693 GCA_964350425.1 uncultured Chromatiaceae bacterium
CAACCTTATCGATCAGTCTGCCTGATGGCACAGATCTTGCTTTGCCTTTAGCTGACGAGTGAGAGTCTGATGAGCCACAGGAATTCAAATTTAGTCGCTGCTGCCCGGGTGCTGTCATGGTAAGCGCCCCTGGCATCGGTTCCGGCCTGGATATCAACAGCCTGGTGTCGCAATTGGTGGCCGCCGAGCGGCAGCCGGTTGCCAATCGTATCAACCTCGCGGAAGTTCGCACTAACAGCGAATTGTCGGCGCTCGGCAAGTTGAAGAGTGCGATTGCATCTTTTCAGGATACGCTTGGAGTGCTGAAGGAAATCGACAATTTTCAGCAGCGAACGGTGGCTCTGGACAATGACGAACTGAGCTCGGTTTCCGCCAATTCCAGCGCGGTCCGGGGTACCTATGAAGTCGAGACGATTTTGCTGGCCTCAGCCCACAAGATTTCTTCGATGGGCTACGCTGATGTAGCCACACCCATAGGCACCGGTACCCTGACCATCAGTATTAATGGCAGCGCGATGGCAATAACAATTGCTGAAGACGCGAACACTCTGGCAGATATTGTCGATGCCATTAACGATGCCGACGACAATCCAGGTGTATTGGCTACGGTCATCAACTCCGATGCCGGCTCACAGCTTGTGATTAGCGCAGCGGAAACCGGCGCTGCGAATCAGATCACCATTACCAGTAGTGGCGGTGACGGCAACCTGTCGACTTTTGAGTTCGATCCGATGTCCGGCACCAATCCGATGACTGAGCGGGTCGCGGCGACCGACTCGGTAATGCTTATCGATGGATTGCCGGTAACTCGCTCAACCAACACGGTAGAAGATTCGGTAGAGGGGTTGTCGATTTCTTTGCTGCAGGCAGAAGTTGGCACCAAAACGCGAGTCACTGTCGATTACGATGAGTCGGCCGCGAATGCTGCATTGACCGCTTTTGTCAACGCCTACAACTCGCTGATCAGCACCATCGACGAAGTAACGGCCTACGATGCCGAAACCGGCGTGGCCGGTGCACTGCTGGGCGACTCTATTGTGCGCGATATCAAGGACTCGGTGCGCCGTGAACTGAACTCGGTGGTATCAATCACCGGTGCGCCCTTCTCGATGCTGGTTGATATCGGCATCACGACCAATCTCGAAGGCCGGCTGGAAATAGACAGTTCAGTCGCCGGCGACGCTATCGCGCTGGATTTTGATGCTGTCGGTGAGTTGTTTGCTGATGCCGATCAGGGCATTGCCGTGCGGCTGGATGCATTTATTTCGACACTGCTGGAATCAGACGGCTCGATCAGCCTGCGGGAAGAGCGACTCAATGATCGGCTTGCCGATCTGACCGATCAGCGCGAGCGGCTGGATGATCGCATGCTGCTGGTGGAAGAGCGCTATTTCAAACAGTTTCAGGCGCTGGATACCCTGCTGGCGCAGTTTCAGTCCACCAGTGCCTATTTAACGCAGCAACTGGCCAACATTCCTGTACCGGGATCGTCATCGGGTGATTCATGAATAAGACTTCCAACCCACTGGGTCACTACTCAACGGTCAACGCCTACGGTGCGGCCGAGGCAGACAACGGTCTGGAGCTGATACTCAGCATGATGCGCGGCGCGCATGACCGTATTGCCACCGCCCGCGGCCACATGGAGCGCCGCGAAAAACAGCACAAAGGCGAACAGCTCGGCAAGGCCATAGCCCTCATTGACGGCCTGCGTGCATCGCTGAATATCGAAGCCGGCGGCGAGATTGCCGGCAACCTCGATGCACTTTACGACTACATGAACCGGCGCCTGGTGGAAGCCAACGCGCTGGACGATCCGGCCGTGCTGGATGAGGTAACGGCGCTGCTGGCAGAGATTCGTGATGCCTGGGAACAGGTTATTGCGCAAACCGCTGCAGCAGGCCCGGGCTGAGCGACGGCATGGCAACACTGGACAAAATCATCACTCTGACCGAGCGCGTGGAAAACTGCGTCGACGCGGGTGACTGGATGGAAGCTGCTGCGCTGGATATGCAGCGGGTCGAAGTCATCGGCCAGTACCTGAATGAAGTCGGCGATGGTCCCGGCCGCGCCGCCGCGGCGCAAATGCTGCGCGATCTGCTGGTGCGCAATGAACTGGCTATGCGCAAGGTGCAGGTCATGCGTGAACTGATCGTGGAAAAAAACGCCCAGCTCAAGGCATCGAAAAAAGCGTTGCGGGCCTACGTGGCGCATACTGCTGCGGAGCCCGCCGGACCGGCCTGACAGCCCGGTCACTGCCTTGCCGGCGCGTCAAATTCCTGACAGAAAGCCGCGCCTTCCAATATTCTGTCGCTGCGCCGCCGCCAAGCGGCTGACACAGGCCGGTCGCAAAGCCTGAAACCCAGCGGTTTCAAGTCTCTGGCACGTTTCTTGCTTTCTAACTTCTGAGTTGGCATCGCAAGAGTGCTCATGGACAGAGACGCATCGCCCGAACAGGACCTCAAGGCGCTGAAGCAGGCATTCGATATCTTTAACGAGGTATCGGGGCAGCTCGGCAGTTCCTGGCGCGATCTTGAACAGCAGGTCAGCAAGTTGCAGCAGCAGCTGGCAACCGCCCGCGATGAGAAACGCCGGGAAGCAGAGCGCAACGAGCGGCTGGCGCGGCGGCTCGGAACGGTGCTGGAAACTCTGCCGGGCGGGCTGGTGGTGCTTGATGCCGACAACCGGGTCAATGAGGTTAACAGCGTTGCGCGCGGTATGTTCGGTGAGCCCCTCGAGGGCATGCACTGGGCTGAGGTTGCACAGCGTGCCCTGACCGGTCGCAGCAGTGGGCAGGGCGATTACCTGCTGGCTGACGGGCGCCGCCTGTCAATGGCGCAGCGCAGCCTGGATTCTGCCGGCGACGGCCGGCAGACCGGCAAGGTGTTGTTGTTCAGCGATATTACCGAGCAGCGCAAAATCGAAAAGCTGTTCGAACGGCACCGGCGCCTGGCATCGATGGGAGAAATGGCAGCTGCGCTCGCCCACCAGGTGCGCACGCCACTGTCATCCGCGTTGCTGTATGCCTCCAACGCCACCCGCCCCGATCTCACCGATGCCTATCGCATGGGGCTGCTCGATAAATCAATTGTCTGTCTGCGCGATCTGGAGCAACTGGTCAGCGACATGCTGAGTTTTGCCCGCGGTGCCAGCTATGTGGATGCGGAATTCGAGCTGGACCAGTTGCTTGCGACGCTGGGAACTTCGGTAGCACCGGTGCTGGGTGACGAACAGTCGATGACCATTGCTACAGCGCCGCGGGCCCTGAAGCTGAATGGCAATCGCGAGGCGCTGGCCGGTGCGCTGATTAACCTGGTGCGTAATGCGTTGCAGGCGGCTGGTGAGCAGGCGCATGTAGTGGTCAGTGCGGCAATTGAGGGGAGCGAGATTCGCATCAGCGTCAGTGACAACGGCCCGGGCGTTGCCGAGCAGCAGGTAGAAAAGATTTTCGAACCCTTTGTCAGTCTGCGTTCTGACGGCACTGGTCTGGGGCTGGCCGTGGTGCGGTCCGTTGCCCGTGCGCACGGCGGCGACATCAGCCTGGCCAGCAATGGTCCTGAGGGCGCGACTTTTGTGTTGAGTCTGCCCTTGCAGCAGGACAGCGCAGACAAACTCGGGGCGCGCCGGCAACAGCAGGAAGCAGACGCCGCGACGGCAACCGGAGCAGCGGCATGACGCGGCAAACAGTGTTGCTGGTCGAGGACGACACCAATTTGCGGCAGGCGCTGGCCGAAACCCTGACGCTGGCGGATTACGATGTACTGACCGCGGTGGACGGCTCGACTGCGCTGACTGCGATGGCGCAGGCGCCGGTCTCCGCAGTAGTGACGGATTATCAGATGCAGCCCATGGACGGCTGTGAATTGCTGGATCGCATCCGCGACAAACGCCCTGATTTGCCGGTGTTGCTGATGACTGCGCACGGCTCGGTTGAGCACGCCGTCGAGGCCATGTTGTCCGGCGCTTCGGATTACATCGTCAAGCCTTTTGATGCCCAGGCGCTGAACGAAAAGCTCAGCAGGATCATGCCGCCGCTGCCGGTGGAGGGCGGCCTGGTGGCCGAAGATCCGGTGACCCTGCAGCTGCTGCAGATGGTTGGCAAGCTGGCTGCCAGTGACACGACCGTACTGCTTACCGGCGAAAGCGGTGTCGGCAAGGAAGTTTTCGCCCGCTACATTCACGAGCGCTCCGGTCGGGCGGCCGGCCCCTTTGTGGCGATTAACTGTGCGGCGATACCCGAGAACATGCTGGAGGCCATGTTATTCGGTCACGAAAAGGGTGCTTTCACCGGCGCCCACGCCAGCCGTCCCGGCAAGTTTGAGCAGGCGCAGGGCGGCACCCTGCTGCTCGACGAGATTTCCGAAATGGCGCTGGACCTGCAGGCCAAATTGCTGCGGGTGCTGCAGGAAAAAGAGGTGGAACGCATCGGCGGGCAGGGGGCTATTCCGCTGGACGTGCGCATTGTTGCGACCACCAACCGCGACCTGCATGCCCACGTCGCCGACGGCAAGTTTCGCGAAGATCTCTACTACCGTCTCAGCGTGTTTCCGCTCAATCTGCCGCCGCTGCGCGAGCGTCGCGGTGACGTGCTGCCGCTGGCGGAGCTGTTCCTTAACGACAGTTGTGCCGGCAAGCGACCGGCACCGCATATTTCTGCGGCGGCGCGCGCCAGTCTGCTGGCCTACGATTTTCC
>CAYGKB010000153.1:0-4618 GCA_964350425.1 uncultured Chromatiaceae bacterium
CGCTTGATAAAGAGGCGCGCCGCCGCGGCACATCGACGTATTTTCCGGGCCGGGTGGTGCCGATGCTGCCGGAAGCATTATCCAATGGTCTGTGTTCACTGAATCCGGATGTTGATCGTCTTTGCCTCGTGTGCGACATGCGTATTACGGCCAATGGCAAGGTCGAAAAATCCAGCTTTTATAAAGCCGTTATGCGGTCGCATGCGCGGCTTACCTATAACCAGGTGCACGCGGCGCTGGGGGAAGGCAAGCCCGAGGCGCGGCAAGAACTGGCTGGGCTGTTGCCGCACCTGGAGCATCTTTACGGGGTTTATCGCGGCCTGAGCCGCGCCCGTGGCCGGCGCGGGGCGCTCGATCTGGAGTTGCCCGAGGTCGTGATCACCATGGCGGACGAGCACACTATTGAGACAGTCGCGCCACGGCACCGCAATGAAGCCCACATGCTTATCGAAGAATGCATGATTGCCGCCAACGTGCAGGCAGCCAAATTCCTGCGCAAACACAAGTTACCGAATTTGTATCGGGTGCATCCGCAGCCGGAGCCGGATCGCTTCGAAGAGTTGCGAGTGATGCTGCAGGAACTGGGCTACAAGGTTACCAAAGAGGCACGCACGCAGCCGCGAGCCCTGAACAAAATCCTGCAGCAACTCAGGCAGCGGCCGGATTTTCCGGTGCTGGCGGTCGCCGTGCTGCGCACCATGGCACAAGCGGTATATCAGCCCGCAAATGAAGGTCACTATGGCCTGGCGCTGGAAGCCTATGCGCATTTCACCTCGCCTATACGGCGCTATCCGGATTTGCTGGTCCATCGCGGTATCAGTCATCTGCTTGCGGGGGGCAAGCCCGGAGCGTTTGCATACAGCATGCCGGATATGGAGGAACTGGGCCGCACCAGTTCGCAACTTGAGCGTCAGGCAGAAGCCGCCAGTCGTCACGTTGAATCGCGCTACAAGTGTATTTATATCAGTGAGCATGTCGGGGACGAATTCAACGGGGTGATTACCGCGGTAAAGCATTTTGGTCTGTTTGTGATGCTGGAAGATCTGTACGTTGAAGGCCTGGTGCATGTCACTAATTTGCGCAACGATTACTATCATGCCGAACATGGAGGCCTGCGTCTGCGTGGCGAGAAGACCGGTCACAGCTACGGGCTGGGTGATGAAATCCGTGTGCGCGTGACGCGGGTGGATGTAGAAGATGCCCGGGTGGATTTGCAGTTGGCGGAATAACAGGACGCATGAGCGAACAAATAATCTATGGCATTAATACCGTGCTGCATGCGCTGGAACGCCAGTCCGATCGCCTGCTGCGGGTCTATCTGCTACAGGGCATGCGCGGTCAGCGGGCCACGCGTCTGCATGAGGCGCTCAACCGGCAGCGGGTGCGGGTCGAGCGTGTCAGTGACGAAGAATTGCAGCGGCTGACAGGCAGCATTAAGCACCAGGGCGTTGCCGCCGCGTTGAGCAACCGTGAGGCCCTCGATGACCATCAGGCGCTGGAATTGATCGCGGAGCTGAGCGAACCGCTCATTCTGGTGCTCGACAGCATTGAAGATCCCCGCAATCTCGGAGCCTGTCTGCGGACTGCTGACGCTGTCGGTGCAGACCTGGTGGTGATGGGGCGCAGCCGGGGAGTTGACATAACACCAGTGGTCAGCAAGGTCGCCAGCGGTGCGGCAGAGACCCAGCCGGTGGCGCGGGTGGCCAACCTGGCCAGGTTTCTGCAGGCGCTGCGCGACCTCAATGTCTGGATTGTCGGTACCGATGAGGCCGGCCCGGCTGCGGTTTTCGATACCAGCCTGACCGGCCCGCTGGCGCTGGTCATGGGCGCCGAGGGCAAGGGTCTGCGCCGGCTGACGCGGGAACGCTGTGATGTGCTGGTGCATTTGCCCATGCGTGGCGTGGTGACAAGCCTGAATGTTTCGGTGGCCGCCGGCGTGTGCCTCTACGAAGCGCTGCGGCAGCGTCAATCCGGAGTTGAATCAGCGGTTTAGCTCCGGTAGCATTCGCCTCCCTTCTGTTGCTCAGGCGCAGCGGAAGCCTCCTTGCCGCACCGGTCAGCCGGGTGGCATTAACCCGTAAGGAGTCACAATGAGACACTACGAGATCGTATTCCTGATCCATCCGGATCAGAGTGAGCAGGTGCCTGCCATGGTGGAACGCTACCACGGCATGATCACCGGAAACGGCGGCGCAATTCACCGCAGCGAAGACTGGGGCCGTCGCCAGCTGGCTCATAGCATTAACAAAATCCACAAAGCGCATTACGTGCTCATGAATATTGAGTGCGAACAGGCGACGCTGGACGAACTGCTGAGCGCATTCAAATTCAACGATGCGGTGCTGCGGCACCTGGTCATCCGCCGTGATGAAGCCGTTACTGAGGCTTCGCCGCTGGCCAAGACCGAGGACGATGCTGATGACGATACACGTCGGCAGCGCACGTCGGAAAAAGCCTCAGATGCAGAATCTGATGACGACGATGATGATGCGACAGAAACTGACGCACCGGATGCCGAAGCTGCAGCAGACGAAACCGACGCCGATGCCGGCGCAGACGAGCCCAAGCAGGCAGCCGGCTAATTCAACGAATCAGAGAGACTAGAACATGAGCAGATTTTTCCGCCGGCGCCGTTATTGCCGTTTTACCGCCGAGGGTGTCAAAGAGATTGACTACAAGGATCTCGACACGCTGCGCAATTACATTACCGAGACCGGCAAGATTGTCCCGAGCCGTATAACCGGAACCAAAGCCAACTATCAGCGTCAGCTGGCGACAGCCGTCAAGCGTGCCCGCTATCTGGCCTTGCTGCCGTATACGGACAAGCACTAGGTCAGGGCAAGCCCGACGCATGTCCGCGTTTGCGACATGGCTGGCGGGTCGCCGCATTCGGCGTGCTGTCATTGTGGCCGCGCTGTATCCGTTTCCGCCGTTCAACATTGTCAGTGCGGCTACGGTAGTGATGAGCGCCAGTTTGCGTGGTCCGCGCGAAGCGTTGCTGGATGGAATGGTGGCGCTGGCGCTGCTGACCGTCATGAGCCTGGTGGCCGGCCTCGACACTGTCAGCCTGGCCGGCACTGCCGTGATGAGCTGGGCGGTCTGGATCGTACTGGGCTGGCTGGCGGGCCGCAGCGGCTCGCTGACCCTGGCAGTGCAGGCGGCCGTGTTGCTGGCATTGCTGGGGCTGGGCGTCTTTGTAATGGCCACCGGGGAGCCGGTGGCATTCTGGATGCCCGTGCTGGAAGCGTTGTATGCGGATCTCAGTCAGCAGGGTCTGAGCATACCGGCTGATTTGCCGCGGCAGGCCCGCATCATGAGCGGCGGTCTGCTGGCATTTGCCCTTGCCGGCACATTGCTGGCGCTGCTGATTGGCCTGGCATGGGCCTGCGGGGTTGTTGGCAGGGACATCGGTGACGGGTTTCGCAGTCTGCGTCTCGGCTATGTCATCGGTGGGCTGGCAGCGCTGGCAGGGCTGTTGGCACTCGTCGATATTCAGCTGTATGGCGCGCTGCTGATTTTCGCCGTGGCGTTTACCTGTCAGGGCATCGCGGTGCTGGCCTGGTGGGCACAGCGCCTTGACTGGCCCCGCAGCTGGTGGCTGGCGCTGGTGATTCCGTCGCTGTTGCTAATGGAATTTCTGGTCGTCGAACTGGCCGCGCTGGCGGCGCTGGGCTTTGTTGACAATGGCTTTAGCCTGCGGCGGGGTCGCGAGCGCGGCTAGCCACAGGATTTGCACAGGTTATGCTCTTGCGGGAGTCATGGCCGAGTATGTTTTAATTGAACAAGCCGCAGCAGCGGCCACAGGAGAAAGCAATGGAAGTCATACTGCTCGAAAAGGTGGAAAACCTGGGCAATATCGGCGATCAGGTTAACGTGAAGGCAGGTTACGGGCGTAACTTCCTGTTACCCAAGGGCAAAGCAACCCTGGCCACGCCTGAGAATATCGAGATTTTTGAACAGCGCCGCGCCGAACTTGAAGCCCGGGAGGCTGACGAACTGGCCGCAGCCAGGGCACGAGCAGCCGAGCTCGAAGGTCTGGTGCTGGAAATTACCGCCAATGTCGGTGAAGAGGGCAAGCTGTTCGGTTCGGTCGGTACCGTGGATATCGTCGAAGCCGGCGCTGCTGCTGGCAAGGAAATTGAGCGTTCCGAAGTGCGGCTGCCTGAAGGTCCGCTGCGGGTAACCGGCGAGCATGAAATCGAGATTCATCTGCACACCGACGTCAACGTAGTCATCAAGGTGAATGTTGTTGGCGAAGCCGGCGCTGTCGACGCTGCTGACGAAGCGGCGGAGGCCGAATAGGAGTATTTGCATGGTGCAGTCGGTCGGATATTCTGAATATGAGCTGTCACTGACTGATCACATCACCACGCTGCCGAACAACGTCGAGGCCGAAAGGGCGCTGCTGGGCGGACTGATGCTCAGTACGCAGGCCTGGGACAATATTTCGGGCAAAGTCTCGGCCGGCGATTTTTACCGGCCTGACCATCGGCTCATATTCGAAGCTCTGGCCGTGCTGGCTGAGCGTAACGAACCGCTGGACGCAGTCACTGTTGATGACTACCTGAACAGTGTCGGCAAGAGCGTCGAAGCCGGCGGGCTCGAGTACATCAGTGGC
>CAYGKB010000154.1:0-4606 GCA_964350425.1 uncultured Chromatiaceae bacterium
TCGTCGATACCGGCCAGGCGATGGTGTGGCGCGGCCCGATGGTGACTCAGGCGCTCAATCAGCTGCTGTTTCAGACCAACTGGCGCGACCTGGACTATCTGATTGTCGATATGCCGCCTGGCACCGGCGATATCCAGTTGACACTGGCACAAAAAGTGCCGGTTAGCGGCGCGATTATCGTGACCACACCGCAGGACATTGCGCTGGCCGATGCCGTGCGCGGCATGCAGATGTTTGCCAAGGTCAGTATTCCGGTGCTGGGGCTGGTGGAAAACATGAGCACCTTTGTCTGTCCTGCCTGCGGTGAAAGCACCGCGTTGTTCGGTCAGGGCGGCGGGGTGGCAACGGCTGCCGAACACGGCATGGCCCTGCTGGGACAGCTACCGCTCGATCTGCGCATCCGCGAGGAAACCGACCGCGGCTGCCCGACCGTCGCGGCTGAGCCGCAATCGCCCCAGGCGCTTGCTTTCAGCGATGTGGCGCTGAATGCGGCCGCGTTGCTGGCGCAGCGTCCGCGCGATTACAAAGGGGCGTTTGGCGGTATCAAGGTTGAGCAAAACTGAGGACAGATATTGATGAGCATTAAATCGGATCGTTGGATAAAGCGCATGGCTGCGGAGCACGGCATGATCGAGCCGTTTGAGCCGGGGCAGGTGCGTGCCAGCGGTGAGCAGCGCATTGTTTCCTATGGCACTTCGAGCTATGGCTACGACGTGCGCTGTGCGGCTGATTTCAAAGTGTTCACTAATATCAATTCCGCTGTGGTCGATCCGAAGCAGTTTGATGAAAATAGTTTTGTGGATGTGCCTACTGATGTCTGCATCATCCCGCCCAATTCATTCGCGCTGGCGCGCACCGTGGAATATTTTCGCATTCCGCGCAATGTGCTTACCGTGTGCCTGGGTAAATCGACCTATGCGCGCTGCAGGATCATAGTCAACGTCACGCCGCTGGAGCCTGAATGGGAAGGGCATGTAACGCTGGAGTTTTCCAACACCACCCCGCTGCCGGCCAAGATCTACGCCAATGAAGGCGTGGCGCAGATGCTGTTTTTTGAATCGGATGAAGTTTGTGAAACTTCCTATGCCGACCGCGCCGGCAAGTATCAGGGGCAGACAGGAGTGACCTTACCCAAGGCCTGAAATGTTATTCGCCCGGTCCGGCGCCGGCCAGTGTCACCAGTTTGGCTTTTGATGTGACGGCGGTCTCGCCATTCTTGAGTTGCTCCATTTGCACCGGCAGGTAGCCTGTATCCCGCGCATACCAGATACGTGTGCTGCGGCTGGAGCCGGTGCGCTGGCGCAAATAACGCACGGTGTCGAAACTGCCGGCCGGCGTGTCAATGCGCTCTTCGGCCTCGAAGGTATAGGTGTATTCGCGCAGCTGATTTTTCTCGGCGACGCGCATGTCGCGGGGATGCAAACCATTGCGCAGATCCATAATCACCACCACATCGGCGCTGATACGATCATAAATATCGTCGCCAAGCTGTAATTCGGCGGCACTGTTCTCATGCACACTGGCGGCGGTTAGGTTGTCCCAGTCAAACGTGATTGAGCCGGTGTCCTCGCCGGACTTCTTGCCCGAATCAAGCTCGTATTGCAGGGATATCACGCGCTCGTCGCGGTAGCGGAAATCTGCCTGTTCCAGCAATTCGCGAGCCATGAACAACCGCGTCAGGCCGCGCGCCTGCGTGGTGGCCACGATGCGGTAGTGGTCAGCGGCGCCGGTTTCCTGCAGCCGCAATTGCAGCGTGCCGCCCAAAGCGCCGAAGCGCAGATCGTAGTCGATGGCAAAAGTGCCGGGCCGCAATGCCGGTTGCGGCGCGGTGGCAGGGTCAGCGGCAACGGTTGCCGGCTGCTCGGCCGCCGCGGCTTGCAGTTCTATCGCCGGTGAGCTGACGTCCGCATCAGTATCGGGGCCGGGCGCGCCGGCCGTCAGGGCGACCGGCAGCATTGCCAGCAGGCATGCGGCCAGGCAATTCAACCGTGGCTGTCCTGTGGTTCGGTGGTTTCGTCGATGATCGCGGGCGCGGTCAATGGCCGCCCGTCCAGCCAGGGTTGCTGCTCGCGAAATTCCAGTTTGCCTTCTGCCAGCCATTGAATGCACAGCGGATAAATAAGGTACTCACCGGTTTGGACACGTTCGCGCAGGCTCTGTTCCGTGTCGCCGGGATGAATTTTCACCCGGTACTGCAGTACCGGGGGCCCGGCATCCAGTTCGGGGATAACCAGATGGACCGTTGTACCGTGCCATGTTTCCCCGGCCTCCAGCGCGCGCCGGTATGTGTGCAGACCCGGATAAGCCGGCAACAGGGAGGGGTGGACGTTCAGCATTCTACCGGCGAAATGTTCGACCGTGCGGTCAGCAATAATGCGCATATAGCCTGCCAGCACGACCAGGTCCGGATCAATGTGCTGCAGTTGCCGATGCAGTTCCGCGTCAAAGTCTGCGCGGTCAGCGAAACCGTGAAAGTCCAGCCGGTGCGTGATGATGCCGGCCTGTTCGGCACGCTGCAGGCCGTATGCATCGGGATTGTCGCTCAGGACGGCAACCAGTTTGGCATCGAGCCGCCCGGCTGCCACGGCATCAATAATCGCCTGCAAATTAGTGCCACTGCCCGATATCAGCACCGCGACGCGGAGTTTGCCGGTGTCATTCACGCCGCGTGACCTGAATCAGGGTGTGGTGTGAACCAGTCCCGTGCCGGGCACAACGCTACCGATCTCCAGCGCGGTCTCGCCGGCGTCCTGCAGCGCGCGGATAGCAGTCGCTGCATCCTCCGCAGCTACCATCAGCATCATGCCAATGCCGCAGTTGAAGGTGCGCAGCATTTCGCTGTCGGCGACGTTGCCCTGCTGCTGCAGCCAGTCGAAGATGGCGGGGCGCTGCCATGCGCCGGTTCGGATGCGGGCGTCCACGTTGGGGTGCAGGACCCGCACCAGATTCTCCGGAATGCCGCCACCGGTGATATGAGCGATGGCTTTAACATTAATTTTTTCAATTAGTTGCAGTATTGGCTTCACGTAAATTCGCGTTGGGGTAAGCAGTTCCCTGCCGAGGGTCCCGGTGCCGAAGGGAGCCTGCAGGTCGCTGCCGCTGTCGCGGACAATTTTGCGAATCAGTGAATAACCGTTGGAGTGCGGCCCGGATGATGCCAGCCCGATAATGACGTCGCCTGCCGTGAGCGAGCTGCCGTCAATGATGGCGGACTTTTCTACCACGCCGACGGCAAAACCCGCCAGGTCATAGTCAGCCGCCGCGTACATGCCCGGCATTTCCGCCGTTTCCCCGCCTATCAGTGCCGCACCTGCCTGCCGGCAGCCCGCGGCAATACCACTTATGACTTCTGCTGCCACCTGTTCATCAAGCCTGCCGCAGCCGAAATAGTCGAGGAAAAACAATGGCTCCGCGCCGAGAACTGCAATATCGTTCACGCACATGGCAACCAGATCGATGCCGACGGTATCGTGGATGCCGCTGTCAATGGCCAGCCGCAATTTGGTGCCGACACCGTCGGTACCTGAGACCAGCACCGGTTCGCGGTACTTGCCTTGCGGGAGTTCAAACAAGCCACCGAAGCCGCCGATATTGCCCAGTACACCGTCGCGCGCGGTGGCCTTGACCAGCGGTTTAATCCGGTCGACGAGCCGATTGCCGGCATCAATGTCGACCCCGGCGTCTTTGTAAGTCGCTGCACGGTTATTTGTCATTCTGGATCCCGTCCGGGCAGGCGCATGTGGCCCGGCTGAACCGTATAATAAATGACGATGAAGCCTCAGTCACAAAGAATGTCCGTGGTGGCAGGTCTGATGCAGCGCGGTTGTTTGCTGCTGCTCGCGCTTGTCTGCATTGCACCCGCGTATGCGGTGCGGGTCGATAGTATCTATTCCGCTGAATCCGAGTTGCCCTCCGGTAATAATGCACTCGGACAGGCCTTTGAGCAGGCATTGTCGCAGGTACTGGTAAAAGTCACCGGCATGTCGAGTCTGGGGTCGCCGGCCGCGCGCCGCAGCCTTACCACGGATGCTGCGGCGCTGGTGCGCCAGTACAGCCGCTTGGCCGACAATCGCATCCGGGTGGATTTCGACGGTGCGGCTGTGCGTCGTCTGCTGGATAGCGCCGGCCAGCCGGTGTGGGGCGCGGATCGACCTCTGCTGGCGCTCTGGTACGCCATCGACGCGGGCAACGGCCAGCGCGAAATTCTTTCCAGCGAGGCGGAACCGGCGCGCCGTGGTTTCACTGACGCACGCGACAATCTGCGTGAGCAATTGCTGTCCGCGGCTGATGAGCGCGGTCTGCCGGTGGTGCTGCCGCTGCTGGACGCCGAGGATCTGGGCCGGGTTTCGTTCGCCGATGTATGGGGCGATTTTCGCGAACCGTTGCTGGCGGCTTCGCAACGGTATGGGGCCGATGCTGTGTTGATTGGCCGCGCCCGCAGCAGCGCTGCGGACGCAGGGCGGGTGCGCTGGACCCTGGCCAGCCGCAACGACTATCAGATCTGGGAGGGCAGCGTCAGTGACGGGCCGGTGCGCGCAGCCGAGTATTTGGCGCAGCGGCTGGCAACTTTTGCCGATGCCTCCGGTGCCTTGCATGTGGTGATTGC
>CAYGKB010000155.1:0-4590 GCA_964350425.1 uncultured Chromatiaceae bacterium
CCGCCTGATCGTTCTGCTCGGCATTGCTCATTGCCCGCACATGCAACTCGTAGTGCCGGGCGGCGGCAATCATGTCCACCAGTGTTTCGGTGGTGTTTACGTTGGAGCTTTCGAGATGCCCCGACAGAATTCGCACGGTCGGATCGGCATCCGCCACGCCGCCTTCCTTAAGCCGGAACAGGCCATCATCGAACCGCGCCAGTTCCTCGCGCGGCGGGTTTACCAGCTTGATGGTGTTGACCTCGGCAACGGTATCTGCGGTCTGCCCGGCCGGCACAATGGAGATCCGGCCGTCGCCCTTGATGGTGAGTTCGCTGTAGGCCGGCAGAGTGATCGGTCCGGCGGTGCCCATGACCACATGACCCTCAGCAGTTTCCAGCACGCCGGCCGGCGTCAGGTGAAGATTACCCGCGCGTGTATAGGCTTCCTCGCCGCCGGCATCCTGCACTGCTATCCAGCCGTCACCCTGGAGCGCAATGTCGAGTGCGCTGCCGGTGATGATGATGTCACCACTGCTGGCATCCCAGGATTCCGGCCGGGCAACCGAATTGACGCGGGAATCCAGACCCGGCCCGGTGACCGGCACGCTGTCGAGCGACTGGCGCACGGCACGGAAGCCGGTGCTGTTGCTGTTGGCGAGGTTGTGCGCGATGACCGCCTGCGTCTGCATTGCCGCGCGTGCCCCTGTCATTGCAACGTATATCGACTTATCCATGCCGTACTAACCAGTCTGTGCGTTAACTAACCCGGTAACCCGCTTAACGAATATTGATAATCGTCTGGGTAACCGCATCCATGGTGGAAATCACCTGCGCGTTGGCCTGGAACAGCCGCTGCGCGGTAATCATGTTCACCAGTTCAGCCGTGAGATCGACGTTGGAAGACTCCAGCGCGCCGGACTGAATGATGCCGAAGTTCGACGTGCCCGCCTCGCCGCGCAATGCCGTGCCGGATGCAAAACTTTCCTGGTAGGAAATATCGCTGGCCTTGGTCAGGCCCTCCGGGTTGGCAAAAGTGGCCAGCGCGATCTTGCCCAGGCTGGTGGACTGACCGTTGGAGTAGCGCGCGAACACCACGCCGGACTGATCAATCTCCACGTTGACCAGACGTCCGGCGGAGCGACCATCAGGATTAATCGCGTTGACCACAAAGTTGTCGCCGTACTGCGTGGTCTGCAGCAGATCCAGATCCGCCGTGATCGGGTTGGCACCGTTGGTCGGTACGTACGGGCCGAAAGACACGTTGCCCGTTGGCGGTGTGGCCAGCGCACCGTTGGCATCAAAGGTCACCGGCTGCAATCCACCCACCTGGGTGCCGTCTATGCTTTGCGCAACATCCCAGGAGCCCGGGGCACTGTTAATAAAGTAGTAGGTTGCCGTATGCGCCACACCAAGCGAGTCGTAAACAATCGTTGACGTACTGTGGTTGAAGGTATCGGGATCGCTCAGGTCAAACGGCGCTGCTGCCGGCGGACTGGCGTTGGCCGGCAGGTTCACTGCCATTTCCACCAGGGTGCTGGCCTGCGGCGGATTGACGTCAACCGTCAGCTGAAAATCCTGCAGCGAACCGGTGTTGAATCCACCGGTAGCAGTCGGCGGATAAATCTGCAGCCGCTCGCCCTGCGAGTTCTGCACGTAGCCGCTGGAATCAATGCCCATCGAACCGACGCGCGAATACAGCAAGGCACCCCCGTCGCTGAGCACAAAATAGCCGTCACCACTGACCGCCAGATCAAGCTGGCGCTCGGTGATTTCGACGTTGCCCTGACTGTTTTCCTGGCGCACATTGACCAGCCGCACACCCGCACCGATACCCGAAGCATCGCCGGCAAACACGTCAGAAAATTCCGCGCGTGAACGCTTAAAGCCGGTGGTGTTGGCGTTGGAAATGTTGTTGGACGTCACCGTCAGATCCGTGGATGCTGCGTTCAGCCCGGTAAGTGCAATTTGAAATGACATGGTCTCTCTCCTTAAGACGTCCCTACATCACTGCCCTGATTTGCGACAGGCTCAGTTCCTGTCCCGTTTCCGTGGTGATTCTTGTGTTGGCACCGCCACCTGACAGCGACACACTCGAAACCTTGGTGGACACCAGCGTACTCAGCGCCACCTCCTGACCGGCGTCGGTGTAGCCCGCCGAAATGTAATAAGCACCGTCGGGCGCCTGGCTGCCGTCAGCGCCAATACCGTCCCATGCGAAATTCACCAGCCCTGCGCCCTGCGCACCCAGTGGCAGTTCGCGGATCACCTGGCCGTTGGCGGCGGTGATGCGCACAAAACCGGTGCTGGTGGAATACGGCAGATCCACCGCGCCCTGCAGTGGTTCACCATCAGCCAGCTGTGCCAGGTTGCCCTCGGTCAGCACCGAGCGACCGATCATGGCCGAGGCCTGCAATGCCTGGCTGGCGTACAGCGATTCCGCGAGCTGGCTCAGCGAACTGCTCATGTCGCCGATGCCTGATACGGTGCTGAACTGCGCCATCTGGCCGAGAAACTCGCCGTTTTCCATCGGTTGAAACGGATCCTGGTTCTGTAGCTGAGTCACCATCAGGGCCAGAAAATCCTCCTGACCGAGGGTGGTGCGCTGCGCTTCCTGTTGCGACGTCGGCAGCGCGTACTGGTTCAGATCGAGTTCGCCGCTAACGGAATTGATCGCCATCCTGTTACTCCTCTAGATATCCCGGATTGCTGCTATCGGCCTCATTGTCCAAGTGACAATGTGCGCAGCAGCAACTCCTTGGATGTGTTCAGCACTTCGACGCTCGACTGATACGAACGCGAAGCCGAAATCATGTTGACCAGTTCATCCACCGTGTTGACGTTGGCCATATAGATGTAGCCGTCTTCATCCGCCGCCGCATGACCGGGCTTGTAAACACGCTGCGGTTCGGCGTTACTTTCGCTGATGCCGGTCACCCGCACGCCGGCATTGGCCGGATCGAAGGCCGACGCAAACACGGTTTGGAACACCGGGTTTTTGGCCCGATAGGCATCCTCGGCACGGCCGGCTGCGGTGTTGGCATTAGCCAGGTTGCTGGCCACGGTATTCATGCGAACGGTTTGCGCCGCCATGGCGGAACCGCTGACATCAAAAATCTTCATTAGCGACATGGCTTATTGACCTCCCGTGATAGCCAGCTTGAGCCCGCGGATGCGCATGTTCAGAAAGCTCAGGCTGGTCTGGTAACGCAGTGCCGTCTCGGCTACCGCGGCTTTCTCTTTTTGGGCATCCACGGTGTTGCCGTCCTGCGCCGGCTGATCGGGTATCCGGTACAGCACCGTCGCCGGGCCGCCGCCGACACGGGCCGGGTCAATGTGGTTGGCAGCAGTACGCTGCATACCCACCGAACGGGCCTGCTCGGCCATGGCGCCCTTAAAGTCAATATCGCGCGCCAGGTAGTTGGGCGTATCGGCATTGGCGATATTGGCGGCCAGCAATTCAATACGCTGGCTGCCGAGCGCCAGAGACTTGGCGTGGGTGTCGAAAATGGCGTTGACGTTCAGCGGCATGTTGGATTCCGTGGACAATTCCTGTTGTTTCACCAGCGCAGCCAATGCCGCGCTCAAACGACAAAATGCAAATGCCGTGCCAATGTTGTGAAAGCCTTTGGCAGCAACAACCCACCCGCGCAGGCGGCAGAAAATTTCCGCCCGGGCGGCAAACGGCCGGGCGTTTTTTTGCCGCCCGGCAATTTCGCGGCCGGCAAACGGCCGCAAATGTTCGCGACAGGCAGAGGAACCGCGGCACGGATTTTGCATCTATTCATACGTGAGCGAAATTCAGGGCAATTTATTGACGCGCGCCTGGCGAAGCCCGGCCGTTTGCCCGCGCAGCGGCATGGCGCTGGCCGGCTGGGCAGTGCTGTGGCTGTGCGCGGGTCCGGCCGCAGCCGCGCATGACCATGCCGATATCCGCCGCGCTGCCGAGCAGGCCGCCACCGCCAGGCTGGCAGTCAAAGCCGGTCGGGTGAAAGCGGTCGCCGGCGAGATAGATCGTCGCCTCAGGCTGGCGAACTGCGATGTACCCCTGCAGGCCAGTCTGCCTTATGCGGACAAGCGCAAATCCCGGGTCACGGCGGAAGTCCGCTGCACCGGCAGCCGGCCATGGAAACTGTATGTCCCGGTGCAGCTTGAGGTATGGCAGCAGGTGCTGGTGGCCAGTGGCCCGCTGCAGCGGGGCAGACTGCTGACGGCAGGCGACGTGATTTTGGCGGAACGCACCGTCAGTGAGCAGGCCCGCGGCTTCATGCTGGATCCGCAGCAGGCAGTGGGCTTCAGGCTCAAACGCAGCCTCTCGGAAGGCCAGGTAATTACACCCGGCGCGCTGATCGCCCCGCCGCTGATCGAACGCGGCCAGAACGTCACCCTGGAAGCCAGCAGCGGAGCGCTGCGGGTACGCATGGCCGGCGTCGCGCTGGAGGACGGTCTGGCAGGCGACATAATCATGGTGGAAAACCGCGAATCCGGCCGCAAGGTAGAGGGCGTGGTGCGTTCAGGAAAGACCGTAGAGGTACTGCTTCACTGAATTTGCGGCTCAACGGGTCTAAAGTTCGGACCCTGTATGCCGATATATAGAGTACGAAAAGCAATA
>CAYGKB010000156.1:0-4489 GCA_964350425.1 uncultured Chromatiaceae bacterium
TCCGAACGCATTCGCACTTATAAATATCCGCAGGGTCGGATCACCGATCCTTGCATGACCCTGACCCTGTATAAGCTGGACGAGGTGATGGCCGGCAACCTGGAGAGTGTGATCGACCCGCTGGTCGCTGAGCATCAGGCCGACCTGCTGGCATCGCTGGAAAATCAATAACGTAATCAGACACACGCATGAAAGAACTGCAGGGGATGCGGCTGACCGACCGCATCGGCAATACGCCGCTTATCCGACTAAATCATCTGTCCGACGCGACCGGCTGTGAAATTCTTGGCAAGGCAGAATTTATGAACCCGGGCGGTTCGGTCAAGGACCGTGCCGCGCTTGGCATTGTGCGCGACGCCGAAGCCAGGGGACTGCTTAAACCCGGCGGCATCATTGTTGAGGGCACAGCAGGCAATACCGGTATCGGCTTGACGGTAGTCGGCAATTCGCTTGGCTATCCGACCATCATTGTCATGCCTGACAACCAGAGTCAGGACAAAGTTGACACCCTGCGTGCCTACGGCGCCGATGTGCGCCTGGTACCCGCCTGCCCGTTTGCGGATCCGGGACACTTTGTGCACCAATCGCGGCGCATCGCCGAAGAGCTTAACGCGCAAAACCCGGGCAGCGCCTTGTGGGCAAATCAGTTCGATAACGTCGCCAACCGGGAGTTTCATCAGGCTACCACCGGCCAGGAAATCTGGCAGCAGACGGGCGGCCAGGTGGATGGCTTTGTCTGCGCCGTCGGTACCGGCGGTACTCTCGCGGGCATTTCACGCGCGCTGAAGACACACAGCGACAGCATCACAATCGCTATTTCTGATCCGACCGGCTCGGCACTTTACAGCTACTTCACCACCGGGGAGCTCAAGGCCGCAGGCGGCTCCATATCCGAAGGAATCGGCACCAGTCGCATAACCGAAAATTTTGCCGACACACAGGTGGATGTGCCGTACCAGATCCCGGACAGCGAATCGATTCCGCTGGTTTACGAACTGATCCGTCAGGAAGGTCTGTGCTGCGGTGGCTCCACCGGCGTCAACGTTGCCGGCGCGGTGCGGCTGGCGCGCGAACTTGGCCCCGGCCATGTCATCACTACTATTCTGTGTGATTCAGGCCTGCGCTACCGGGAGCGGCTGTTCAATCGCGAATTTCTCGCCTCGAAGGGTCTCGAATTGCCGGACTGGCTCGACCTCTGAGCCGGTTCGCGGCGGTCGCGCGGAAATTCAGCTTAGTGCCTGATCCAGATCGGCAAGCAGATCGTCGACGTGCTCGATACCGACTGACAGCCGGATCAGGTTATCGGTCAGACCGAGCTCCGCCTTGCGCTCGTCCGGCACCCGCGAATGGCTCATGGTGTACGGGTGCCCGACCAGGCTTTCAACGCCACCCAGTCCTTCGGCAATCGCAAAGTAACCCAGTTTGTTCATAAAGGCCGCCACAGCAGCGCGGTCGCCGTCA
Source organism: uncultured Chromatiaceae bacterium (assembly GCA_964350425.1). Lineage (GTDB taxonomy): Bacteria > Pseudomonadota > Gammaproteobacteria > Steroidobacterales. The sequence goes on from CAYGKB010000156.1 coordinate 1,462, forward strand.
ATCTCGAAACTCACCACCGCGCCGAAACCGCTGTGCATTTGCCGCCTCGCCAGCTCATGCTGCGGGTGACTGGCAAGCCCCGGATAAATAACCCGTTGCACCCGCGGCTGCTGCTCCAGCCATTCGGCAATGGCAAGTGCATTGCGCTGATGTCGCTCCATGCGCAGCGCCAGCGTCTTGATGCCGCGGAAAGTCAGATAGGCATCAAAGGGCCCGGCAATCCCGCCGGTCACAGCGGACACTGCCGCGAGTTTTTCACCCAGTGACTCATCGGCAACGACGTTCAGGCCGCCTATTACGTCCGAATGACCGCCGATGTACTTGGTGGTGGAATGCATAACGATGTCGCAGCCCAGTTCCAGCGGTCGCTGGTTAATCGGCGTGGCAAAAGTATTGTCCACCGCCGCCAGCGCGCCCATGTCATGCGCAATTCCGGCCACGGCCGCAATATCGTAGACGCTGAGCAACGGATTGGTCGGCGACTCGAACCACACCAGCGCGGTGTTGTCGCGCCCGGCGGCAACCACATTGGCGGGGTCGGAAAAATCCACAAAAGACGCCTGGATACCTGCGGACTGCGCGCGCACATCATCCAGCAACCTGAAAGTACCGCCATAGACTTCTTGCGGCGCTATGACATGGGCATTAGCCGGAAGCAGGTCAAGCACCGCCGCCACCGCCGCCATGCCGGACCCGTAGGCAAAGCCGCGTGCTCCGCCTTCAAGCTCGGCGGCACAGCGCTCCAGCGCGGCACGGGTCGGATTGCCGCCGCGCGAGTATATATATTCACCGGGCTTACCGAACTCAGGATTCTCGAAGGTGGAACTGGCATAGATGGGCGGCATAACGGCGCCCGTGGCCTTGTCTACGGTATTACCCGCATGTATGCACTGGGTTTCCTTATTCTCACTGTTGCGGCTCATGGCTGGGTTCCGGTTGATAAAAGGCACTGGCAGCTTGCCAATCCCGCCTACTATAGAATCACTGGCCAAGTATGAGAAGTCACCAAGTTATGCAGCCGGTCGCCAGGAAGCAATTCAATTCAGTAACTGATGCCTTAGCAGCAGGCCGCAGCAGGCTGGATGGCAGCAGCACATCAGCGCGACTGGATGCAGAATTATTGCTGGCGATTGCACTGGGACAGAGTCGGGCGTGGTTGTATGCCAACCCGGATGCGCAACTCAATGAAAAACAGACGCAGGTATTTGCGGCGCTGCTGACGCAACGGGCTGCAGGCAGGCCAATTGCGCATTTGACCGGCGAGCGCGAATTCTGGTCACTGGACCTGGCGGTAACTGAGTTCACGCTGGTGCCACGACCCGAAACAGAAACACTGGTGGAACAGGCTTTGCGGTATATACCGGCAAACCAACCGCAGCGCATACTGGATCTCGGTACCGGCAGCGGCGCAATCGCCATTGCGCTTGCCTGCGAGCGTCCGGCTGCCCGGCTGGTCGCTACCGACAGCAGCGCGGAAGCGCTGGCAACAGCTCAGGAAAACGCGGCCCGGCACTGCCCCGGACGCATCGAATTTTTCCGCGGCAACTGGTACTCGGCGCTACCTGAGAGCATGGAACCGTTTGATGTGATTGTTGCCAATCCGCCGTACGTGGCAGAAAGCGATGCCGAACTGACCGATCGCGAACTCGCGTTCGAACCGGCGGATGCGCTCTACAGTGGCAAAGACGGGCTTACCGCCATGCGTGCCATCGTAGCTGCTGCTGCCACCTACCTGCGGCCCGGCGGCCGGCTGCTGCTGGAGCATGGCTTCGCGCAGGCTGAGCCGGTGCAACAACTGCTGCGCGCAGGCGGATTTGCTGCGGTGGAAACTGTTACCGATCTGGCGGGCCAGGCCCGGGTGAGCCATGGCCAAAGACCCTGAAACTGCCATCGACCACGTGCGCTACAGCCGGCAGCTGTCCCTGCCGGCTTTGGGCAAGCCTGGCCAGGCGCGTCTCGCCGCGGCGCGCGTGCTGATAGTCGGTGCCGGCGGGCTGGGCAATCCGGCCGGTCTGTATCTCGCCACTGCAGGTGTCGGTCACATAGTAATCAGCGATTTCGACACAGTGGATGCGAGCAATCTGCCGCGCCAGATAATGTTTCGCGATAGCGACATTGGCAAACCCAAGGCCGAAGTGCTGGCATTGCGACTATGCGAAACCAGTCCGGACCTGACCGCAATAGGTATCAGCCGGCGTCTCGATAAAGACGCCCTGCGCAAGGAAGTCAGTGAAGCCGATGTTGTCCTTGACTGCACCGACAATTTCCAAAGCCGGTGGCTGGTGAATGAGTGTTGTCACGCTGCCCGCACGCCGCTGGTCAGCGGTGCGGCAATCCGGTTCGAGGGTCAGTTGACCGTATTCCGTTTCGATCAGCACCCAAGTCCCTGCTATCGCTGCCTGTACAGCGAAGCCGATGAAAATCTGCTGGATTGCGCCGGTCAGGGCATTCTTGCGCCGGTAGCCGGCACCGTGGGCAGCATGATGGCCACTGAAACCATCAAGCTGCTGGCCGGGATCAACTCAGACACCGCCACGCGCCTGTGGGTCTACGACGCGCTCGCCGGGCAACATAAATACCTCGCCATCAAGGCGGATCCCGCCTGCCCGGTTTGCGCAGCCTAGCGGCTGTGGCTACTCGACCGGATTAGCGATTGCCACCACCTGGTTAATATAAGTTCCCTGCTCGATAGCATCCAGCGCAAACTGCGCGAGATCAGCCCGCGATACCTTGCTGCCGTTTGGATAACTTTCTTCCAGAATAATGTTGTAGCGCCGTTCGGCCGGCCCGTTTATCAGAAACGGTGCACGCAGGACCGTGGACTCGATGCCGCCGGCAAGCACCTGTCGCTCCATCGCGTGCATGTCGCGGTAGTACTTGCGACGCAGGAACAGGTAGATATTGCGCCGTATACCGTCGCGTTTAATTTGCGCCGCCCCGGTCGAGGAAATTGCCAGCAACCGCCGGATGCCGTGCTGCTGCATGCCGGCAAGCACGGCTGCATGAGCAGCGGTACTCAGGTTGAAGC
>CAYGKB010000157.1:0-4456 GCA_964350425.1 uncultured Chromatiaceae bacterium
AACCCGGCGGACTGATGATTGTATGTCCTCAGGGCGGAAAAGACACCTCCAAATCCGGCCGCTTTAGACCGATTGTGAATCACCCTGGCGCCGGGCTGACGGGGGATTGTCTTTGCAGCGAATCGGAGCGCAGCGACTGAGCAGCAAAGACAATGCGCCGGCAGACCGGCGTCCCAGGGGCGGGTGCGCTTAATCGGCCCAAAGGGGCTATATTAGGGAGTTCTATTCGCCGACCCTGCCGTCATGCAAGAAATCAGTATCCGGGGCGCCCGGACCCATAATCTGCAAAACATCGACGTTGACCTGCCACGCGACCGGCTGATCGTGATCACCGGGCTGTCCGGCTCGGGCAAGTCTTCGCTGGCTTTCGACACCATCTATGCCGAAGGCCAGCGCCGCTATGTCGAGTCGCTGTCAGCCTATGCCCGGCAGTTCCTGTCGATGATGGAAAAACCCGATGTGGACCATATCGAGGGTCTGTCGCCGGCAATTTCCATCGAACAAAAATCCACCTCGCACAATCCGCGCTCCACGGTGGGCACGGTCACGGAAATTTATGACTATCTGCGTTTGCTGTATGCGCGCGCTGGTATCCCGCGCTGCCCGGAGCACGGCACCGATCTGACCGCGCAGACCGTCAGCCAGATGGTGGACCAGGTGCTGGAATTACCGGAAGGCACCAAACTATTGCTGCTGGCCCCGGTGGTGCAGGAACGCAAGGGCGAACACCTGCAGCTGCTGGCCGACCTCCGGGCGCAGGGATTTGTCAGAGCGCGCATCAACGGCGAAGTCTATGAACTGGATGATCCGCCGAAACTGGATCTGCGCCGCAAGCACAACATTGATGTGGTGGTGGATCGCTTCAAGGTGCGCGACGACCTGCAGCTCAGGCTGGCCGAGTCTTTCGAAACCGCCCTGAAACTGGCCGACGGTGTGGCCAAGATTGCGTGGATGGACGCGCCGGCCGGGAAAAAATCCAGACCGGCCGAACTGGTGTTCTCCGACAAGTTTGCCTGCCCCGCATGCGGCTATGCCATTGCCGAACTGGAACCGCGACTGTTTTCCTTTAATAACCCAGTCGGCGCGTGCCCGAGTTGTGATGGCCTTGGCGTCAAGCAGTTTTTTGATACCTCGCGCGTGGTGCGCAATCCGTCACTGAGCCTGGCCGGCGGTGCGATTCGCGGCTGGGATCGGCGGAACTCTTATTACTATCAGGTGATCCGCAGCCTGGCCGACCATTTTGATTTTGATATCGAAGCGCCCTACTCGAGTCTCGACAAAAAAACCCAGGACCTGTTGCTGCACGGTACTGACGAAGAAGTTGAATTCGTTTACATCACGGCACGCGGCAAACGCTACAGTCGCACCCATCCGTTCGAAGGCGTGTTGCCCAACCTGGAACGCCGCTACCGCGAAACCGATTCCGGCACCGTGCGCGAGGAACTCGCCAAGTACCTGAGCGTGCAACCGTGTCCCGATTGCGGCGGTACCCGCCTCAACACGGCAGCCCGCAATGTATTCATCAATAAGCGTCCGCTGCCCGAGATCACCGCTGACTCGGTGGCCGATGCACTGCACTTTTTTGAACACCTGAGCCTGGCCGGCGCACGCGGCGAAATTGCCGCCAAGATAGTCAAGGAAATCAGCGACCGGCTGCGCTTCCTGGCTGATGTCGGTCTCGAGTACCTGACGCTGAACCGCAGCGCCGAAACCCTGTCCGGCGGCGAGGCTCAGCGCATCCGCCTGGCCAGCCAGATCGGCTCGGGGCTGGTGGGCGTAATGTACATCCTCGACGAACCTTCCATTGGCCTGCACCAGCGCGACAACACCCGGCTGCTCAATACGCTGATCCGCCTGCGCGATCTGGGCAACACCGTGGTGGTGGTCGAGCATGATGAGGAAGCCATCATGTCCGCCGATTACGTGCTCGACCTTGGCCCCGGTGCCGGCGTGCATGGCGGCCGCATAGTTGCCGCCGGCACACCCAAACAGGTGATGCGCGAACCGGCATCACTGACCGGCCAGTACCTGTCCGGCCGGCGTGTTATCGAAGTGCCTGCGAAACGCGTGGCAGTGGATGACCAGCGGCTCATCAGAATTCAGGGTGCGGCCGGCAACAACCTTAAGAACATCGACGTGGATATCCCGCTGGGTGTCATGACCTGCGTGACCGGCGTATCCGGGTCCGGCAAATCCACCCTGATCAATGACACGCTGTACCGCAAGGCCGCCGAAGCCATCAATGGCAGCAGCGAACCGGCGGCTCCCTGCAAGGATGTGCTCGGACTCGATCAGCTCGACCGGATTATTGATATCAGTCAGGCGCCCATCGGCCGCACGCCGCGCTCCAACCCCGCCACCTACACCGGTTTGTTCACGCCGATACGGGAACTGTTTGCCGGCACGCAGGAAGCGCGTTCCCGCGGTTACAAGGCCGGCCGCTTCAGCTTTAACGTCAAGGGCGGCCGCTGCGAAGCCTGCCAGGGCGACGGTGTGATCCGGGTCGAGATGCACTTTCTGCCGGATGTTTATGTCCCCTGCGACGTCTGCAAAGGCGATCGCTACAACCGCGAAACGCTGGAGATCAAATACAAGGGGCTGAATATCAGCGAAGTGCTCAACCTGACTGTTGAAGATGCGCTGGAAGTATTCAAAAACGTACCGGTGATTGCGCGCAAGCTGCAGACTTTGCTGGATGTGGGGCTAAGCTACATCCGTCTCGGCCAGAGCGCGACTACCCTATCGGGTGGTGAGGCACAGCGAGTCAAACTGGCCAAGGAACTCTCCAAGCGCTCCACCGGCCAGACACTTTACCTGCTGGACGAACCAACCACCGGTCTGCACTTTTACGATATCGAGCAACTGCTCAAAGTGCTGCAGACACTGCGCGATCAGGGCAACACGGTGGTGGTGATCGAGCATAACCTGGATGTCATCAAAACGGCCGACTGGATTGTGGACCTCGGCCCGGAAGGCGGCGACGGCGGCGGCACGGTGGTGGCTACCGGCACGCCGGAAGACGTGGCGGCCAACAAGGATTCATATACCGGCGCCTACCTGGCACCGCTGCTGAAAAAAACCGCCGGCAAAAAAGCCCGCGCCTGATAATTGGGGTCAGAGTAACAATTCGCCCCCGATCGACCCGCTCAGCCCAGCGCGGCAATCCCGACAGCCTCGCGGACTCTGCTGATTAGCGCAGTGGAGTGCTCGCGGGCCCTGGCAGCGCCCGCCTGCAGAACGCTTTCGACATGGCCCGGATCAGCAATAAGTTTTGCGTATTCAGCGCGCGGCCATTCGAGGTGCGCATCGAGGTATTCGAACAACTCCTGCTTGGCGTCACCCCAGCCCATGCCCTCCTCCAGCTTGTTGCGATACGCCGCGGTTTCGTCGGGCGTGGCAAAGGCTTTGTAGATATCGAACAGGGTGCAGTCGTCCGGGTTCTTGGGCTCACCCGGCTCCAGTGAGTTGGTTTTAATTTTCATCACCAGCTTGCGGAGTTTTTTGGCGGGCGCGAACAACGGAATGGTGTTGTCGTAGCTCTTGCTCATTTTGCGGCCGTCCAGACCCGTCAGCACCGCCGTAGCATCGTCCACTACAGCTTCCGGAATGACAAAGGTCTCGCCATAGATGTGGTTGAAACGCTGCGCGATATCGCGGGCCATTTCGACGTGCTGAATCTGGTCTTTACCCACCGGCACTTTATGCGCACTGAACATCAGTATGTCCGCCGCCATCAGCACCGGGTAGCCGAACAGCCCCATGGTGACACCCTTGTCCGGATCCTTGGAGCCGCTGTCTTCATTCTCCTGCACAGCGGCCTTGTAAGCATGCGCGCGGTTCATCAGCCCTTTGGCCGTGACGGTGCTGATAATCCAGGTGAGCTCCGGTATTTCCGGGATATCGGACTGCCGGTAAAACACCGCTTTGTCAGTATCCAGACCCAGCGCCAGCCAGGTAGCCGCCACTGCCAGGCTCGATTCACGCAGCCGCGCCGGGTCGCGGTTCTTGACCAGCGCGTGATAGTCCGCCAGAAAATAAAACGAGTTGACGGCATCGCCGTGACTGGCGGCAATCGCCGGGCGAATGGCGCCGACATAGTTGCCGAGATGCGGGATGCCGGTGGTGGTAATACCGGTGAGGACTGTTTCTCTGGACACGGGCTTAGTCATGATGGGGCGCAATCATAGCGCATCGTAGGCTTTGCGACGCTCCAGCGCGCGGTATTCCAGATAGTCCAGCGTTTCCTTGTTGAGACCGGCCACCGGTTTGAATTCCGTGCCCATGACCAGCGTCAGGTCTGTATCAGGCCGGTACTCCGGCCACTCCGGCAAGCGGCGACCCTGGAACGCGCCATTCGGATTGCCGTGTTTCGCCATGTTGAGCCAGTAACCGCGCACCGTATCGCCCCAGCGCAGGTCTTCCTCGCTCGGTGGGAATGCGGCGGCCTCTGACGGCC
>CAYGKB010000158.1:0-4376 GCA_964350425.1 uncultured Chromatiaceae bacterium
ACGGTGGTGCCGCAGTGGGCCACTCAGGATCATAATTCTCAATCTTGAACAACTCACCGTCGTAGTTGAACGGGCGTTGCGTGGTAGCCCCTTTGACGAACTCCAGCACCTCACGCACGTAGCGCACGCGCTTTTCAAACGGAATCTTCAGGCTCATCACGACTTCGCCGCCGCCGCCGATCATGGCCTCAACCCGGCCGCCGGCGAGTTCATTCAGGGTCAGCAGCGCCATGGTGATGCGGAAGGGGTGCATCTCATAGCCGTTCAGCGCCATCGGCGCCAGTTTGATGGTGCTGCTTTCGCGAGCGAGCTGCGCCAGGTTTGTGAAGGGGTCTTTGCCGGTCAGGTAACTGGCGTTCCAGACGCAGCGGATACCGGCTTTTTCGGCCAGCAATCCCAGATCAGTGAGCCGCTGCGAACTCAGCGACGAATCCAGAACGATATCGACATCCATAGGTACTGCCTTAAGTCAGGGTTCTAGTTAGCAGCTCGCCGGCCGAGCTCACCGGCCAGTAACGCTTTTGATTCGATGTTGGTCATCACGGATTGTTCGCGCGTAAAGCGCGTGTACGCGGATGCACCGGCACGGCTGCGGCCCAGCCCCGAGTAGCCGAAGGAGTCATGCTCAAACTCATGGATCATGGCCGTCAGCGCCGCGTCATTAACGCTCACAGCGCCGGCATTGATCCGTGCAGCCACAGCACGACCTTCATCATCGCTGCCGGCAAACACGGCAGCCGACAGGCCGTACTGGCTGTCATTGGCGAGTTGCACGGCTTCATCCACATCGCTGAAGGGCATGATGGGCACCACCGGCCCAAAGGTCTCTTCCTGCATCACCAGCATGTCATGCGTGACACCCGTCAGGACGGTGGGGCGCATCCACAGGCCGCCGTGATCAAGGATTTCGCCGCCGCAAAGCACCGTAGCGCCTTTGCTGACCGCGTCATCGAGCTGTTCTTTAACCTTGTAGGCCTGCTGCTCGAATATGAACGGCCCGATAAGGCCCTGGTTAATGTCCGGGTAATTAATAGCCATACCTTCAGCATGCGTTACGGCCAGGTCGACAAAACGCTCGTAGTGCGTCTGAGCGACGTAAACGCGTTCCAGCGACTGGCAGGCCTGACCGGTGCTCTGCACGGAACTGAAGGTGATGGTGCGCGCGGCGTAGTCCACATCGGCGCTCGGCAGCACGACGGCCGGGTCCTTGCCACCCAGTTCCAGGTTGGCCGGGATGAAATTGCGCGCCGCGGCTTCGGCGACCTTGCGGCCGGTGACAACGCTGCCCGTGAAAACGATGGCATCCACCATTTCCGGGACCATGGCGCCGGCCTGACCGGTGCCGACCACGATATCCAGCACCGCTTCAATTTCCGGGCAATCGGCAATGGCAGCCTTGAGCGGCACAGTCCAGCGCGGCGTCACCTCGCTGGGTTTGATGACCACGGCATTGCCTGCAATCAGCGCCGGAAAGGTATCCAGAAACGACAGGATGATCGGGAAGTTCCACGGCGAGATATTGCCCACCAGGCCGTAAGGCAAACGGTTGGCTGAACCCCTGATAAGCGGCACCTGCGCCGGTCGCGGACTTGAGGGTGCCAGCGCCTGCGGTCCTTCTGTGCAGCTGCGCTGAATAAAATGCGCGAGACCGCCCACTTCCATGGCCGCGACCTGCGTGCGGCCGGTATCGGCAATCAGTGCGGCCGTGATATCGGCTTCATGCTTTTTGAGGCTTTCGGCAAAGCGGGTCAGGACGGCTGCGCGATCCTGCATGTCCATTGCGGCCCAGGCAGGCTGGTTGCTGCGCAGGCGCTCGGTGATGCGCTGCAAGGCGGCGGCGTCCGGCTCTGTGAAGCTGAAATCCAGCTCGCCGGTGTAGGGGTTTCGTACTGCGACTTCTTGGCTCATAGCCGCCCATCATACCGCTTCGCGGGCCGCTGTGCTGCTGGATCTGACTCCGGGCCGGGCGCCGGTCAGGTATCCGAAAAGGTGCGGATCCAGGCGATCAGGTCGCGAATTTCCTGATCGGAAAAAAAGTCGCCCCACGGCGCCATCACAACGGACTTGCCAATGCCTTCACCGCCGCGGCAAATGGCGAGGTACAGGTAGGCATCGGGAATGGTCTGCATGTACTCCGGGTCGCTCTGGTCCGCCGGGGTCTGGTCCATGTGCATTACCACCACATCGGCGCCGCCGCTTAAACCATGGCATGACGCGCAATGTTCTTCGTGCAGTTCCTGGCCGATCTCCGGGTCACCGCGCAGATTCTCCGGTGTCGGTGCACAGTTATTGGTTTCCTGTGCGGTCTGAAACTCGGCTGTCGCCAGGGCCGGCAGCAACAGGCAGCCTGCCAGCAGGCTGGTTAATCGAGCGGCGTACCCGGCGCGCTGCATGCCAGATTCCATCAGACTGCCACCCAGCCATACTGGGTATTGCTTGGCTCGGGGCCATGCTCGATGTAAGCAGATTTCATGCTCGACAGGGCGTCGGCCGGGATGGCCGTGCGTGCCGCGTTAACGTCGACGTTAAAGAGGCCGGCGAGATTTTTACCGAAAATGATGTCCTTGTCGGCATCACTAATAGCTGCGTAGCCGAAGTCTGCCTGCAGTTTTTCGGGCATTTCAAAGCGCCGGAAAGCTTCAATAAGCCACTGCGGCGATCCCCACCAGATGCAGTCAGTGCCCCAGATCACTTTTTCCGCGCCAAAACCGGCAATTAGCTGACCCAGCAGGTGGCCACAGATTTCCGGATGGGTTACCACCGAGTGCCCGAATACCGCACCCAGTTCCGGGTAGACGTTGTCGATGTCCGGATTTTCCTGCTGCATGCGCACCAGATCGGTGGTCCACGGCAGGTAGCCGTCGGCATCTATGCCCGATTCACCCGGTGGCAGCATGGTCATCATGTGCTTCATACCGGCGTGGTAAATGATGAAGTTCAGGTCCGGAAAATCTCTGGCTGCCTGCAGGATGTCGTCCACATGATAGTACTTTTCGTAGCGGCCCGGCAGAGGCAATCCTTTGTGAATACTTATGTTTTTTACACCTAGTTCAAGTGATTTCTCGAAGAAGGGGTAGGCTACCTTTTGGTCATCCAGCCGCCAGGCGCCGGTCGGGTTGCCGGTGTAGCACTTCCAGCCGTCAACCTTGAGTTCATTGACCTGCCAGTCCATGCCTTCCGGCACGAATGCCGGGTCCATCGGGTCGGCCAGGCCGTGGCTCAGCATGCGCCGGGTGCCGGCCGCTGCGTTTACTCGGTTACGGGTTTCCACCATGTCGGGAGTGGGCAGGGCGTGATGCTTGGGCGGTCCGATCACGGCGCCGGTCATGATGGCCATAACCGTGTCGCTGTCGAAAAAGATTTCCTTGACGAAATTGGCGCGGTGCAGGGTATCCGGCCCGGGCGCGATATCCTTCAGCGCCGGGTTCAGGCCGGCCCTGCCCGTGAGCGTGCGGAACACGGTCGGACCCGCAATACTGTCTTTAACATGATGGGTTTGCGCGTCAAAGATAAACTGATTCTTGGGTTTGCCTTCAAGGAACGCGGCCTGACTGAGTGCTTCGTCCTCACTGACACGATAGCTGCAGCCAAACACGGCATTCATGGCCAGGAAGCTGGTTGCCATCCCGCCGGTACTCTTGAGGAAATCGCGCCGGGTGGTGCCCAGTTTGGCGGCAAAACGATCCGCCATTTCCCGGACCTGCTGCTCGACGGCCTGCTGGTCGGGCGTTTGCGGTAACGGCGGAAATTCTTCGTTGGAGACGATCTGCGTCGGCACCGGCGCAACGCCGTCATTCTGCTGGTCTTTGCGGGATTTTTTGATCCACATGGGCTCACTCCTCGGCACAAGCAGCGAATATAGCAGCTTTGTATGTAATTACATGGTTCGCGTCGGACGGCGGGACTACTGTTCGCCTGTAGAACCAGCCAGCGGCGGCAGACCGTCGGCGGAGAAAAAAAAGGGCTGATCCGCAGATCAGCCCTATCTTTTCGGTCGCAAAAAACGATCTACATAAACTTTTTGCGATACCAGTCGTTCACCTCGTCACCGGTGGTCAGCCACACGTCCTTGTGACTGGCGATGTACTCAAAGGCACGCGCCAGGTGCTTGAACTTGTTGGGCTGGCCGACATGGAAGGTGTGCAGACAAATCGGCATACAACGGGCGTTGGTGGCGCCTTCTTCGTAGAGCACGTCGAACTGGTCAATGATCATGTCGCCAAATGCTTCCGACGACACACCGAGGTTCAGGAACGCCGGGATATCGTTGATTTCCACCGTGTAAGGCACCGAAATCAGGTTGTCCTTGGGTGTATTGAATCGGAACGGATGATCATCGGCGGTGTAGTCGCACAGGTATTCAACCCCGTACTCCT
>CAYGKB010000159.1:0-4348 GCA_964350425.1 uncultured Chromatiaceae bacterium
GCACCAGTTCCGGCGCCATGCCCTTGATCTCGCCGCTGCCGGTGATATCGGCCATTAACATGTTCTGGAAATTATCCTTGACGATTTGCTGCTCATCGGGCGGCAGCAGATGATCGAGACCGATATAGGGGTGCAGCATCTCGGCACGCGAAAACAGTTTGCAGCGCGCTTCATGCAGAGATTTTTCGCGATCCTTCTTGATGTGCCAGGCCCAGAAATTGCCGATGCGAAAATCCTCTGCCGGGTACTCGCGCTTGGCCAGCCCGGCGTTGATGTCCACCATCACTTCCGGCACCCGCTCCGGCACCACATCGCCGACCTGCAGGCCATCGGCCACCCGGCCGCCCATGCGCAGCATCTGCGGCCCCATCGAACAGGCATGAATCTGCGGTCGTGGTGCCTTCATAAACGTGGTCTTGAACGGCCGCGACATGCTGAACACTTCACCGTGGTAGGCCGGCCAGAAATCCCCGCTGGTGACGCGGTAAATAATTTCCGCCGCCTCACGCACACCGCGCACGATGCGCATTTTTTTGAAATCCAGGTTGCGGTCGTTGCGGATAAACAGCGCCAGGGCACCGCCACCGCCCAGACCGATCTGCGCGCGACCGTTCGAAAGCTCATTCAGGGTGCCCAGCGCATAAGCAATTTTTAGCGGATGCATCTCGTAAGGGCTCAGCGCCAGCACGCCGAGACGAATCCGGCTGGTGGCCTGTGCCGCCGGCACCAGCCCCATGAACGGATCGTAAGCGTCACTGAGATTGGAGTTCCACAGGGTACGCACGCCGGCTTTTTCGGCCGCCACTGCAAACTCTGCAATTTCCTGCGGGTGCAACTCGTTGCCGACAATCAGTTCAATATGCACGCTGTCTCCTCACATCACGCCATACGCCAGCATGGCATCGGCGACTTTAACGAAGCCGGCGACATTGGCGCCCTTCAGATAATTAATGTAGTCATCACTTTCGCGGCCGTACTGCTCGCAGCGGTTATGAATATCGAGCATGATTTTGCGCAGCTGGGTATTCAATTCGTCCCGACTCCACGAAATGCGCATGCTGTTCTGGGCCATCTCCAGCCCCGACACTGCCACCCCGCCTGCATTCGCGGCCTTACTGGGCGCAAACAAAATACGCGCCTGCTGAAACACATCAATGGCGGACTGCCGTGACGGCATGTTGGCGCCTTCGGAGACCCCGATGCAGCCGTTTTTCAGCAGCGTATGCGCATCATCGGCATCCAGCTCGTTTTCGGTGGAGCATGGAAATGCCATATCGCAGGGGACTTGCCACGGCCGCTCGCCGGCATGGTATTCGCAACCGAACTCGTCGGCGTATTCTTTTATCCGGCCGCGCCGCACGTTCTTGAGTTCGCGCACCCACGCCAGCTTCTCATCATCCAGGCCCGCCGGGTCATAAATAAAACCTGACGAATCCGACAGGGTTACCGGTTTGGCGCCCAGCGCAACCAGCTTTTCCGCGGTGTACTGGGCAACGTTACCGGACCCTGAAATCACCGCAGTTCTGCCATCAATGGCCTCGCCGCGCGCTGCCAGCATGTCCTGCATCATATAGACCGTTCCGTAACCGGTGGATTCGGCGCGAATCTCGCTGCCGCCAAAAGACAGGCCTTTGCCCGTCAGCACCCCGGTGAAACGGTTTGCCAGCCGCTTGTACTGGCCAAACATGTAGCTGACCTCGCGCGCGCCCACGCCGATATCACCGGCCGGCACGTCGGTGTCGGGGCCGATATGCCGGTACAACTCGGTCATAAACGCCTGACAAAATCGCATTACCTCGCGGTCGGACCTGCCCTTCGGGTCAAAATCCGCACCGCCCTTGCCGCCACCGAGCGGCAGGCCGGTCAGGCTGTTCTTGAAGGTCTGCTCAAACGCCAGAAACTTGAGAATGCTCTGGTTGACGCTGGGATGAAAGCGGATGCCGCCTTTATACGGGCCGATGGCATTACAGTGCTGCACGCGATAACCGCGGTTGATCTGCACCTTGCCCTGATCGTCCTCCCACACCACGCGAAAGCTCACAATGCGGTCCGGTTCCGTCAGCCGCCCGAATATGGACGCTTCCATGTACTCGGGATGCTCGCGCAAATACGGCAGCACATTGACTCCAACCTCGTACACGGCCTGATGAAATTCGATCTCGCCGGGATTGCGCTGCTCCAGCCAGTGCATGAAACGCGGAACTATATCGGGCTGATTTGTTTTTGTGTGCCAGATGGCCATGATTGCCTCCGGCCTGTATTAAACCCTAAAGGCACGTGGCATGCTAAGCGCTTTATGATTTCCGCTACGACCAATATCCGCCTGTTGCTGGCTTTGCTGTTCACGGGCACGCTGATGGGCGCGCTGGATCTGGCCATCATCGGCCCGGCCCTGCCGGTCATCCAGGCCGAGTTTGACCTGACACAGCGGCAACTGGCCGGCCTCATCAATTCCTACACTTTGCTGCAAATGCTGGGCGCGCTGCTGCTCGCCAAGCTTGCCGACCGCGGCGGTGCCCGGCTCATATATATAAGCAGCATCTGTATATTTGCCACCGGCTCGCTGATGCTGATCATCGCCGACTCCACCTGGCTGCTGTTCATCGGCCGGTCGCTGCAGGGTTTCGGCGGCGGCGGTATTTTTCCCGCGGCCGCAGCGGTGATCGGCGCCCGGCTGAGCCCGATGGAACGCGGCAAGGCGCTCGGCACCCTGGGCATGGTCTGGGGCGTGGCGTTTCTGGCCGGACCTATCCTCGGCGGCATTCTGTTGCGCTTTTCGTGGCACTGGCTATTCGCCATCAACCTGCCCATCGCGGCGATACTGGTCATCGGTGCGATGAAAATGCTGCCGACCGACAGGCGCGGCGACCCGCAACCCTTTGACCGACTCGGCATGGTGGTATTGATGCTGGCACTCGGCGCACTGATCAGTGCTGTCTCGGGTATCGACACCAACAACGTGTCGCAAAGTCTGCTGAGCCTGCGCGTTGGCGGCAGCCTGATGCTGCTGATTGTGCTGACCGCCGTTTTCTGGCGCATCGAAAAACGCGCTGCCGATCCGATTGTGCGACCGGCCCTGTTTGAATCGGCACAGATCACCAAAAGCTGCATCATCTCCACCGGCGTCAGCGCGGTGCAGAGCGGCAGCATCTTTTTGCCCGCCCTGCTGGTGCTGTCACTGGACATATCGCCTGCCGACTCGGCATTTCTGCTGCTGCCCGGCGTGGTGGCAGCCACCATCGCTGCCCCGGTATTTGGTCGCATGATCAACATTACCGGCACCCGCTTCATAATTCTGCTGGGCCAGATCCTGGTGCTATGCGCGCTGAGCGTTTATGCCTTTGTGGACCTGACCGTGCCGGTGTTTATCGCCGCCAGCATCGTCAGCGGACTCGGCTCGGCAGGACTGGTCGGTGCCCCCATCCGTTACATTGTGCTGGGTGAAACCGGCCATCATGATCGCGCCTCCGCACAGGGTTTATTAAGTGTGTTTTCGGCGGTCGGCCGGCTGGCCGGCGCCGCACTGGTGGGCGCCGTGGCCGCTTCCAAGGGCGGCGGCGTGGCCGGCTACCAGGCAGCGTTTGTCGGCATGATCGCCGTGGCGGTCTGCATTATGTTTACTGCAGCCACCCTCAACCGCCGGGAAATCGAGCTGGCAGCCCACCAGGACAGCGACACTGCGGACTCCAAGAAAACGGCCGGTGCAGACAGCTTTGTCCAGTAGTGCAGGCGCTAAGCCGCCTCTAGTAATACGAGCGATGCAACTTCCGGTACGCCAGTACCGGCGCATCGCTGGGCAACAGCTTTTCATCGGTCGCCGTTAGCACATCACCCGGCACCTGGCTGGCAACGATCGGCCAGTCCTCACGAAACACCAGGTACTGCGACAAGCGCGTGTAGCCATTGGCCTCAGTAACCGGATAGGCCGGCAGGCCGAAATCTTCCGGGATGGCAAAATCCTGTTCCACCGGTATCAGCTTACAGCGGCCGTCGCTACCGAACTCCAGTCCGTGAAACGGGCATGCAAGTGCATCGCCTGACGGGTTCACCTCGCCGAGGCTGAGCGCGGCGCCGCGATGCGGGCAGCGATCCGGCATGCACACCACACCTGACGCAGCGCGCCAGAACACCAGGCGCTCACCAAAGCGCACCCGGCCGACAGGTTTACGGCCCAGCTCGGCCGCGTCCAGCACCGGCCACCAGCTGCCTTTCACAGGGTTCATACACAGATTGTAACGACTTTGTAACGTTGGACGGCAGGGGGCATCCGCGCTATTCGCGGCACCGAATACCTGGACATGAACGTCGCGAATGAACTCTGCATCGACACCCCCGCAGGGCTGCAGCG
>CAYGKB010000160.1:0-4317 GCA_964350425.1 uncultured Chromatiaceae bacterium
AGGCAAAAAATTCTTCCCGGCTGAAACCGCTGGCTTCCAGTCCGGCCCGCAGCCGCGCCAGCAAAGCCTTGAGCTGCTTGCTGAGCTGATAGGGCTTGAGACCCAGGTTGGCTGCCACCACACCCTGTTTGATGCGCTCGACAAAAACCAGTCGCAGGATCAGCAGCTCGTGGTCGCTGAGTGCCGCGGCGTCTTTGAGCTTTGCCACCCGCGCCTTGATTTCGGCTGACGCTGCGACGGTGCCCGCCTCGCCGGTATCGAGATAGTCCGCCGGAATTTCCTGGTGCTTGGCGCCGCACCAGGGCATGCGAGCCTTGATTACGCGGATAATGTCTTCCAGGTATGCGCGACTGCAGTCCGCGCTGGCGCGGTTAAAAATCACCTGACCGGTGAGTTGCCGTTCCAGGCAGACCTGCCGCCAGATGCTCACCCACAAATGGCCGTTGCGTTGCAGCCAGACCGGCGGACGGGGCCGACCGAATTTGCGGCGCGAAAACTCTTCCAGAAAATTTGCCGCAACGACGTTCAGGTAGCTGACCGGCTTGGACTTGCCCTGGTAGCCGGTCAGGGCAGCCCAGTTGTCAGCGGACAGCCGTTCCAGCACATGATTGACTGCTTCATCGGCGATGACCTGCTGACCAAAGCGCCGCAGCGCCATACGATCGAGCCGGGCCATCCAGTCGCCCATGACCAGGCCGGGCCAGTCCATCGCTGCAAGCCTGACGGCTTACCAGTAACGGCCGTAATAGCGGTAATAGTAACGGCAGTCGCGGTACTGACGGTAACCGTAGCGGTAGGCATCATTGCAGGTGTAGCCCGGCTGCCACCAGTTGGGTTTTTGCGTCTGCGGCTGCAGGTTGTCTTTCATTGCCTGCTCGATATAGGCGTCTACGCGCGCAACATCGGCCGGATCAAACGGCTGTGCCATGACATCAGCATTCAGCTGGCGCTGCATTTCCGCGAGATCCTCAGCCTCGCCGGCCCACCCGGTTGCGGTGAGCAGGGTCAGTGCCAAAGCTGCGATAAAGCTGACCGACGATTTAAAAATAACTCGATAAAGACTGCGCATGGTAACTCTCCTTGAAATTTGGCTGTGGCGCATTTCTTATAGAAGGACAGTTGGGTTTTTATTGCCGGAATCCTGTGCGATTCAAGCTACACCATATGGCAGATGCGGGCAAGATGAAACGGCCAACAAGCCTGTAAATACAAAGGGTTGAGCCCTGTTGAATATGCCGATAATGGCAACAAAACGGCGTTTGTCCTTCTTTGTATGTCAGCGGGATTCAGCAGGGGGAGAAGATCTTATGTTCAGAGCGATGAAATTAATGACACCGGTTCTCATCCGCGCGGGCAGCGCAATCTTAATTGCCGGTATGCTGGCAGCAGGTTTGTTGCTGACCGGCTGTGAGTCCAGGCCGCCACTGGCGCTCGTTACAGATGAGGAGGCCGCTCAGCCGCTTATGCGCGGCAGCTTCGAACCGCAAACCAATGGCCCGGATATCAGAATTCTTGCTCCGCTTGGCGGCTCCACGGTGACGGTGTCAGACACCCGTTTTGAAAGGCGCAAAAAAAGCCCGGCTGGGGGAGAGCCGGGCTTTTTCGGGTTTGGAGACCGTTTTAGAAGCAATAACTGTGTTCTGCAGCTTCTGACACAGGGTTTGCAGGAAAGTTCACCCCGGCCCGGTCTTTTTCGGCTTTTTTTCTTGCCTACAGCAGAGACTCAATAGCAGCGCGCTCTTCACGCAGTTCCTGTTCCGTGGCTTGCATCAGGCCGCGGCTGAAATCATCCACTTCCAGACCCTGCACGATGCTGTAAGCGCCGTTGGCGCAGGTCACCGGGTAGGAGTAGATGATCCCCGGCTCAATGCCATAGCTGCCGTCCGCGGGGATGCCCATGCTGGTCCATTCGCCGTCCGCTGTGCCCAGTGCCCAGTCACGCATGTGATCTATGGCGCTGGAGGCGGCCGAAGCGGCGCTCGACAGGCCGCGGGCCTTGATAATGGCTGCGCCGCGCTGCTGCACCGTGGAAATAAAATCGCCTTTGAGCCAGGCAGCGTCCGCTGCCTGCAGCGCCGGGGTGCCGGCGATAGTGCAGTGATTTACGTCCGGGTACTGGGTAGCGGAATGGTTACCCCAGATGATCACGCCTTTGACATCGGTGGTGTGTTTGCCGGTTTTGCCGGCCAGCTGCGCCATCGCACGGTTGTGATCCAGGCGGGTCATGGCGGTGAAATTACCCGGCTGCAGGTCCGGCGCATTGCTTTGCGCGATCAGTGCGTTGGTATTGGCGGGATTACCAACCACCAGCACCCTGACGTCGCGGCTGGCATGGTCGTTCAGTGCCTTGCCCTGTACCGAGAAAATCTGCGCATTGGCTTCCAGCAGGTCCTTGCGTTCCATGCCCGGGCCGCGCGGGCGGGCACCAACCAGCAGCGCATAGTCGGTGTCCTTGAAGGCGACGTTCGGGTCATCGGTGCAGACAATGCCGGCCAGCGTCGGGAAGGCGCAGTCTTCCAGTTCCATGGCAACGCCCTTGAGCGCGTCCAGAGCCGGGGGAATTTCCAGCAGCTGCAGAATGACGGGTTGATCGGCGCCCAGCATCTGGCCGGACGCAATACGGAAACATAACTGGTAGCCGATCTGACCGGCAGCGCCGGTGATGGCCACGCGTACAGGTGCGCGAGACATGATTCTTCCTACTTAAAATTACAGTGAATTCGGTTCTGGTAGATTTGTGATGGTGCATTGATAGCAAGAGCCGCTTCCGCGGACTCCTGCCATAATGCGGGCGAAGATTCTATCATTGCCCGCGAATTCGGGCATTGCGCCTTTCCGAAACCAGAACTGTCGACCAGACAATGACATCAGATCAGCCCGTCCACCCGGACCTGCAGCAGTTGGATTTCAGACCGACTCCCTGGGCGGCCGGTCCGCATGCCCAATCTATATTGTCCAGCGCCCAGCCCCGCCGCTGGCTGGTGCGCCGGGCGGCACGCGATTTCAAGACAGCAGCGCGGGAAATGCTGATTGATTGCGGTGCCGGGGTGCGGTTGCTAAGCCATTTCAATGCCGCGCAGGGCGAGCCGAATGGCCGGCTGGCGGTGATCATTCATGGCTGGGAGGGCAGCTCGGAATCCATCTATAACCTCACTGTAGGCCCGTCGCTGAACGCCCGGGGATTTGATGTGCTGCGCCTCAACCTGCGCGACCATGGCGATTCACATCATCTCAATGAAGAACTGTTTCACTCCTGTCGGCTCGAGGAAGTGCTGGGGGCGTTTCGCTGGATCAACCGGCAATTTGCAGATCGCCTGGTGTCGGTGGTGGGGTTTTCACTGGGCGGCAACTTTGCCTTGCGTGTGGCTAACCGCGCCGCTGCCGAAGGTATCGTCCTCGACCGGGTAGTCGCCGTCTGTCCGGTGCTGGATCCGGCAGAAACCATGCAAGCGCTGGATAAAGGTTCGTTTATTTACGAAAAATATTTCATCCGTAAATGGCGTCGTTCGCTGCAAAAAAAGCGTGCGGCTTTCCCGCACAAGTACCGCTTCGAAGAACTGTCGTCACTGAACAGTCTGATGCACATGACCGATCATTTTGTGACGCGCTACACCGAATACGACAACCTGCATACCTATTTACAGGGTTACGCCATCACCGAAGGCAGGCTGGATGACATCAGCGTGCCGACCACGGTATTGCTGGCCGATGACGATCCGGTAATTCCGGTGGCAGGCCTTCGCAACATGCGTTTTCCGCGCAGCGTAAACCTGGTGCGTAGCCCGGCCGGCGGACACTGCGGCTTTCTGCACGGCTGGCAGGCGAGCTCCTGGCTGGACCAGTTCGTCAGGAGCTGCCTGCTCGATTAACCGCGCGGGCTATTGCCCGAACCGGGCGTTAAAACGTACTCCCAGCAGTCGCGGCGTCGGCATATTGACGTACACATCGCTGGGCAGT
This sequence comes from uncultured Chromatiaceae bacterium, assembly GCA_964350425.1. Classification (GTDB taxonomy): domain Bacteria; phylum Pseudomonadota; class Gammaproteobacteria; order Steroidobacterales. The sequence goes on from CAYGKB010000160.1 coordinate 3,958, forward strand.
TTTGGTCCCGCCACCGCGCCGTTTGCCAGCCCCAGACGCCACTGACCTGTGGCAATGCCGGGGTTGCTGCCGGCACTGGTTACTGTGTCGTCATCAAACAGGTTGCTGACGTAAAACTGCACATCCCAGTTTTCTGCCAGAATGCCGGCGCTTACGCTGGTGCGGCTGTATGCCGGCAGTTCTACGATATTGAATGCTTCCAGCCAGCGGCTGTCCTGCCAGCGGTAATTAATCTGGCCGAACCATTCCAGGCCGGTATCGAACAGCGCGTTGGTGTAGTTTGCATCCAGCAGAAAGGCGTGCTGCGGCGCGCGTTCCAGTTCGTTGCCGCTGTAGTCAATCACACACCATGGGTCGCCG
>CAYGKB010000161.1:0-4299 GCA_964350425.1 uncultured Chromatiaceae bacterium
GCACTGGTCGAGATGGCGCAGATACGCGCGACTGTAGTGGCGGCAGGTGTAACAGGCACAATCTTCCTGCAACGGTCTGTGGTCCTCTCGGTAGCGGGCATTACGAATGCGCACGGTACCGTCGGCAGTAAACAGATAGCCGTTGCGTGCATGGCGGGTGGGTATCACGCAGTCGAACATATCCATACCGCGGCGGACCGCATCAAACAGGTCCCCGGGCAGACCCACCCCCATCAAATAGCGCGGCAGTTCCGGCGGAATTTGCGGCACTGTATGGTCCAGCACCGCAATGCGTTCTGCGGAGGTTTCGCCGACCGACAGTCCGCCCAGCGCCATGCCCTCGAACCCGATTTCCAGCAGGCCGGCCAGCGATGCCGAACGCAAATTGTTGTGCATACCACCCTGCACAATGCCGAACAGCGCCCGATCCGGGTTGTCCAGACTGTCATAGCGCGCCCGGCTGCGCCGCGCCCAACGCAGCGACAGTTCCATGGACTCGCGCGCTGCGCGCTCGGTAGCCGGGTAATCAGTGCATTCGTCAAACACCATCTGGATGTCGCTGCCCAGCGCATGCTGCATTTCCATGGACAACTCCGGTGTCAGCATCACCTGCCGACCATCGGTGGGCGCATTAAAACGCACGCCCTCCTCGGTCAGCTTGCGTCGTTCTGCCAGACTCCAGACCTGAAAGCCGCCGGAGTCAGTCAGAATCGGTTTGTGCCAGTTCATAAATCCGTGCAGACCACCATGGGTATGCATAATTTCCGGACCGGGACGCAGCAGCAGGTGAAAAGTATTCCCCAGGATAATCTCGGCACCCAGTTCAACCAGCTCTTCGGGCGTCATGCCCTTGACGGTGCCGTAGGTACCGACGGGCATAAACGCCGGTGTTTCGATGGTACCGCGGGGAAAACTCAGTTGCCCGCGCCGCGCCAGTCCATCGGAATGGGACAGAGTGAAGCTAAACCTGCTCATGCTGCTACCGATCCGCTTGTCTCGGGCCTTTCCACAAACATGGCATCGCCATAGCTGAAAAACCGGAATTCATGGGCGACGGCAAAACGATAGGCGTTCAGCACCGCAGCCTTGCCGCGCAGGGCGCATACCAGCATCAGCAGCGATGACTGCGGCAAATGAAAATTACTGATCAGTGCATCCACAACCCGGAAATCGTAACCCGGCCGGATAAACAAATCCGTTTCGCCATTGAATGGTGTCAGCCCGTGCCCGGCTGCTGCGGCCTCCAGCGCGCGGGTGACTGTTGTGCCCACCGCAATAACCCGCCCCCCCGCAGCCCGGGTAGTTGCAACCGCCTCGCAAACATCAGCATTCACGACCACGCGCTCGGCATGCAAACGGCCGCTGCGCAATTGCTCCTCGCGCAAGGGTAAAAAGGTACCGGCACCCACATGCAGGGTGACGCGCGCGAGCCTCACCCCTTGCGTCGTCAGACTGTCGAGCAAGGGCTGATCGAAATGCAGCCCGGCGGTCGGCGCGGCCACGGCACCCGGTTCGGCGGCATAGACGGTCTGATAACGCTCCGCGTCGTCCGCCCGGTCGTCCCTCTCTATATAAGGTGGCAACGGCACATGACCATGGGAGTTGAGAACTTCCAGCACATCATCAGCAAAGCGCAGCAGAAAAAAATTGCCGCGCCGCCCTTCGACCTGCGCGACACTCCCGGCAAATTCCAATTGGCTGCCGGCCGTCGGCGACCGGCTGCTGCGCAACTGCGCCAGCACCAGGCGCGGCTCCAGAATCCGCTCCAACAGCATTTCGACCCGCCCGCCGGATACCTTGCGGCCGAAAAGCCGCGCCGGTATCACCCGCGTGTCATTCACCACCAGCAGATCGCCATCGCGCAGCAACTCGCCCACTTTGGCGAACTCACGCTCACTGAACGCCTCGTTGTCCGCGGGCACATGCAACAACCGGCTAGCGGTGCGCCTCGCCGCCGGCATCTGCGCAATCAGGGCAGGCGGCAGATCAAAGTCGAATTCGGCCGGCGCCGGCGAGGTTGACGAGGAAGCAGACATGGGCGCGCATTGTAGCGGCAACCGCTGCAAACATGGCGTGGAACCCCGAGCCAAGCTAGAATCCCGCCTCGTTTGATGGTCGGCCTGAACCGGCCTGGTTTTGCCGGGATGGCGGAATTGGTAGACGCAGCGGATTCAAAATCCGCCGGTGGCAACACCTTGGGGGTTCAAGTCCCCCTCCCGGTACCAGCTTTTCGCAATGACGCATATAGCCAACAATCGCCCGCTCGGGCGTCCCATCTCTTACTGCACTCGATGCGGTTCGGAAGTGCGGGTGGAAACACCGGCCGGTGACAACCGCTTGCGCTATGTCTGCATTAGCTGTGCCACAGTGCACTATGAAAACCCCAAACTGGTGGTCGGCTGCGTGGCAGTGCATGCTGGCAAAATACTGCTCTGCAGGCGCGCTATCGAACCGCGGCTGGGATTCTGGACGCTGCCCGCCGGGTTCATGGAAATGGGTGAATCGCTGGCTGCGGCAGCCATCCGCGAAACCCGTGAAGAAGCCTGTGCTGAAGTTACCATGCAGGGCTTGCTCGCCAGCGTGAATGTACTGTCTGCGGGCCAGGTGCATGTGTTCTTCCGCGCCGCGCTGGCTGAAGCAAGCTTCGCAGCAGGCTCCGAAACTCTGGAAGTGGAACTGGTAAGCCCTGCGGACATACCCTGGAGCCGGCTGGCATTTACCAGCAACCGTATTGCCCTGGAGCAATATCTGCTGCAGGAAGCTTCAGGGCACCGCTATGTCTGGACGGGCAACAGCATTTGACTCGGTCCGATACAGTGACAATTGTTATTGCCAGCAGCATGACAATTGTTATTGTCACCAGTAAGTTAACCAAGGTTTAGCGCTTTATATTTGCTGCCTTTGCAGCTAAAGTAGCGCGCTTCAACGAACCCGGCTCGCTCAGGAGAGACCAGTGACATTCGTCGTTACCGAAAACTGCATTCGCTGCAAATACATGGATTGTGTGGAAGTCTGCCCGGTGGACTGCTTCCATGAAGGACCCAACATGCTGGTCATTGATCCCGAAGAGTGCATTGACTGCACGCTGTGTGAGCCGGAATGCCCGTCCGAAGCCATCTATGCCGATGATGAAGTGCCGGAAGACCAGCAGCACTTCATCAAGCTTAACGAAGAGTTGTCGCAGGAATGGCCGGTGATTACCGAGATCGGCGATGTGCCGGCCGACGCCGACGAGTGGAAAGGCAAGCCCAACAAATTCGAACTGCTGGAGCGCTAAGCGATACAGCGGCGGCCGGGACTTGCAGGTTTATCGCTTCAGGTATCTTCGTTAAGAATCTTTAGCAGGTCGTCCGGCGAACGGTAGCCGACAATGAGCTGACCTTCTGCTGTGAGCAGCGCCGGCGTTCCCGTAAGGCCCAGTTCATTGACCACTTTGTAGTGGGTGCCGACTATGGAAGCATCACACTCGTCGCTGGCAATCTCTTCGTTGTTTTTAGCCCGCGTCAGCGCCTCCTGGCGTGAGTCGGCGCACCATACCTGCTCAGCCTTTTTCCAGCTGGCCGTGCCGGGCCCGCTACGCGGGAAGAACAAATAACGGATGCTGATGCCGTTTTTCAGGTAGCCATCCATCTCGCGATGCAGTTTGCGGCAATAGCCGCAGTCAATATCCGTGAATACCACCACTTCGGCGACCGGATTGTCAGCAGCAAACAGGATGGATTCGTCATCACCAAAACGGTTCACGTAGGCAAGTCGTGCGGTTTCTTTCGCCAACTCCGTGACATTCCGCTTGTTCTTGATATCGAACAGTTCACCCTGCAGCAAATAGCGGCCGTCCGCGGTGATATAAAAAATGTCGGCACCGACTATCATTTCGAGTATGCCGTCCACCGGTGACGGTCGGACTTCGGTAATTTCGACGGTTGGAAAGGCATCCTGCACAAAGGCATATTCGGGCGGCAGCTTGTCGGCGTGTGCCGCAGATCCCAGAAAGAGCATGCCAGTTGCAGCGCCTGCCAGCAGTTGTCCGAATAAAGATTTCATATTTGCATGTCCCTGGTTAAAACCGCTGCCTGCCTGACAGCCTTGTCACTGCTTACGACAACCGCCGGCCGCGGGTGTTCCCTGCCGGCCACAGCCAGCCTCATGGCGGGCGGCAGTTTAGCATGGCCCTGCTTGCCCCTGCCGCAGCCCGACAACAGAAAGCCCCGGGCCACTGGCGTGATCCGGGGCTCTGGGTCATGCCATGCACTGGCCTAGCCGCGCGGGTGATGCTGCGTGTGCAGATCCTTCATGCGG
>CAYGKB010000162.1:0-4279 GCA_964350425.1 uncultured Chromatiaceae bacterium
GCACGCCCGCATGCGACTGCATGACACCCTTGGGCTCGCCGGTTGAACCTGAGGTGAACAGCACATAGGCCAGTGAGTCCGGTTCAATCTCTACATCCGGCGCTGCGGCCGCGGGCTGGTCGCCGTCGTCGAGCAGCAACACCGGCAACTCGGCGGTCACTTCGGCCGGCAATAGCGCTGCGTGCTGCGCATCGGTAACGACGGCCCCTGCGCCCGCGGCAGCGATAACCTGACGCAGGCGCGCGGGCGGTGCATGCCGGTCCAGCGGCACGTAGGCCTGGCCGGCCTTAAGCACTCCGAGCATGGCCACCACCGCGCTGGCCTCGTGACCCAGCAATATGGCAGTGCGCGCATGCCCCGCTGCGACCAGCTTTGCCGCCAGTGCATTCGCCAACCCGTCCAGTTCTGCGTAGGTCAGCGTCGCACCGGCCATGCGCACTGCCGCCTGCTGCGGATAGCGCCGCACCACAGCAGTGAAGCATTGCACCAGGGTCTGCTGCGTAATGCTCGCCGGCATGCCGGCAAACGGCTGCGTGAATCTCACCGGCGGCGCGGTGGCTGACAGACGCGGCTGACTCACCGGCAAATCCGGCTCGGCACAAAAGCATTCCAGCAACTCGCCCAGATGCTGCAGCAGACCGGCAACGGTGGCGGCATCAAACAGATCGGTGTTGTACTCAATCCCGGCCTGCAGTCCATCCTGTCCTTCGACTAGCGCCAGCGCCAGGTCAAACTTGGACGTGCCGCGATCCAGTTGCATAACCCGGGCCGTCAGCTCATCAAGCGCCAGCCGACCGCCCGGTTCGTTGTGTAAATTAACAGTGACCTGCACCAGCGGCGAGTGAGCCGTGCTGCGCGCCGGCTGCAGCAGCTCCAGCAATTTCTCAAAGGGCAGATCCTGATGATCATAGGCTTCCAGCGTGGTTTGCCGCACGGCTGCCAGCACCGCGCGGAACGAAGCATCGGGATCAATAGCGGTGCGCAGCACCAAAGTATTCAGAAAAAAGCCGATCAGATTTTCGGTTTCGGCCCGGTTGCGCCCCGCCACCGGCGCACCCACCACCATGTCAGTGCGCCCGGTGTGGCGCATCAGCAATACTTTGAACGCTGCCAGCAACACCATAAACAGGGTGGCGCCTTCGGCACTGGCAAGTTGCTGCAGTTGCTGCAGCAGCGCGGCATCGAAATGACGGTTTACCCAGGCGCCGCGAAACCGCTGCACCGGTGGCCGCGGGTGATCCAGCGGCAGTTCCAGCAACGGCGGCAATTCGGCAAGCTGTTGCGCCCAGTAGGCCTGCTGCCGCTGCAGGGTCGCGCCACTCAGCCAGCGCTGTTGCCACAACGCGAAATCAGCATATTGCACCGGCAGTTCCGGCAGTGCCGCCACACGGCCGCAGCTGCGCGCTGCATACAATGCGCTCAGCTCGTCAAACAGCACGCCCATGGACCAGCCATCGGCAATGATGTGGTGCATGACCAGGAGCAGCACGGCATCATCCGGCCCCAGTTCCAGCAAATAAACCCGCAACAGGGGTGCGGAGCGCAGGTCAAAGGGAATGCGCACCCGTTCCAGCAAACGCCGCTGCACCTCTGCGTCATCGGCGCCGCGCAAATACTCGTGCTGCAGCGTGATTTCCGCAGAGCCGTGGATAACCTGCACCGGTTCACCGGCGTGCTCGGCAAATGCAGTACGCAGCGATTCGTGGCGTTGCTGCAGGTCGAGCAACGCCTGTTGCAGACGGTGGGTGTCAGGCATGCCATTGAAGCGCGCCGCCCAGTGCAGGTTATACGCTGCGTTATCCGGTTCCAGACGATCGAGAAACCAGAGCCGCTGCTGTGCCCATGACAAGGGCGGCAGACCTGCGCTGCTGCCACGCGGGCGCAAAACCGGCGCAGAAGATTCTGCATTGCGCGCGGCAGAACCAGCGGCCGCGAGCGCAGCAGCGAGGCCCGCGACTGTCGGTGCAGCAAAAAATGTGCGCAGGGAGATCGTGATCGCAAAGCCGTCGCGCACCCGCGCCAGTAAACGCATGGCCAGCAGCGAATGGCCGCCATGCGCAAAAAAATCATCATGTCTGCCGGGTTCACCGCGGCCGAGCAATTCTGCCCACATTGATGCCAGTTTTATTTCCGTCGCTGAGACGGGAGCGGCAGGCTCGCCGGCATCAATATTTGTATCGGCGGCCAACGCGGCATGGTCGGCCACGCGGCGCCGGTCAATCTTGCCGTTCGGCAACAGCGGCAACCGGGCAAGCCTGACAAACTGAGCGGGTATCAGCGGCGCCGGTAACAGTGCCTGCAGTGCCAGGCGCAGCTCACGGCTGTCAGCCTCACCACAGAAATACGCGGTTAGCCGCTCGCCGTCAGCCAGCACGGCGCAGCGCTCCACATCCGGCTGTGCACCAAGCGCAGTTTCAATGGCGCCGGGCTCTACCCGCTGCCCGCGAATTTTTACCTGCCCGTCAAGCCGCCCGGCATAAACCAGTTGGCCGTCGGGCCTGCGCCAGACTCGGTCGCCCGTGTAATACAGCGTGTCGCCGGACACTGCATCGGGCTGCATTTTCTGCGCGGTCAGTGCGGGCATATTCAGGTAGCCGGGGCTGATGTACCGGCTGCGCAACACCAGTTCCCCACAAACACCCGCCGGTTCACCCTGCTCGTCCAGCAACACGGCAGCGCATCCCGGCACCGGCCGACCCACTGGCACCTGGCGGCCCGGCAATGCATCACCATGCTGCGCAACAAACTGCAATGCCAGGGTGGACTCAGACGGGCCGAGACCGTTCACAAAGCAACTGCCCGGCGCAAAATGCCGGTTGAACAACTCAAAGTCGCGATAACTCGCCGCCTCGCCGCCGAGCACCAAAGCTCGCGCGGGCAGCGGCGCAGCCTGCGAATCGCGTTCATGCAGCAGATAACGCAACACGGTCGGCGTCATGTGCAGCACACTGACCGTGCGCAGCAGCTGCTCCAGTTCGTCTGCCGCAGGCAGCTCCTGCAGGTCAATGATCTGCAGACAGGCGCCACTCAGCAGTGCGCCATATATGTCCATCACCGCCGCATCAAAGCCGTAGCCGGGAATCAGACTCAGCGTATCCGCTGCCGTGATACCAAGAGACTGATTGTAGGTTGCAGTGTGCTGTAAAAGGTTGCCATGCGTCTGCATCACACCCTTCGGCTCGCCGGTGGAACCCGACGTAAACAGCACATAGGCCAGTGCATCGGCTTCGCTATTTGCCTCGCTATCGGCCTGCATACCGGCCATGGACAAAACGCTGTCGCCGGCAGCGCAGTCGGCAGACACCGCCACAACGCGGGCGCCGGCGTCAGCCGCGATGGCCCTTGCGGCCGTCGCATGGGCAGTATCGGTAACGATCAGGTCGGCGCCGGCCGTCGCCATGATGCGGCAACTATGCGCCGGCGGCGCGGCGGGATCCAGCGGCACATAGGCGCAACCACTTTGCAGCACGCCCAGCAGCACGGCGGGCATGCTCACATCATGGCCCAGCAGGACAGCCGCCATAGGCGCCGCGACATCAGCAGCGGAAGTCTGCGAAGCGGCAGCCGGCTTCTGGCGTGCTGCAGTTATCGTCGCGGCCACGGCTGTCACCTGAGCGGAAAGCTCACCATAAGTCAGGCTGCGCTGCCGGTCGCGCAAGGCTACGCGGTCAGCATAACGACTGGCGACGGCGGCAAATCGCTGCGGCACCGAGGCGTAATCACCGGCAACGAATGCCGGCGGCTGCGCAACAGCTGTTCGGCGCGCTGCCTGCGCTGACGCCTCGCTCAATCGAATATTGGCCGGCTGTGCCGCGGGATCGGCAACCATGGCTTCGAGCAACAGCAGGTAGTCATCCAGCAACGTCGCCATGCGCCCGGCCGTATACAAATCGCGGTTGTATTCGAAACCAATAACAAGACCATTGTCAGTCGCGGTAATGGCGACCGACAAATCAAATTTTGCAGCGGCGCGCTGCAACAGTATTGGCTCCACTGTGACATCCGGTAAACCCGGCAACTCCTCGCGCTCGTTGTGCAGATTAAACATGACCTGCACCAGCGGTGTGTACGCGGCTGTGCGCGGCGGCTGCAACAGCTCGAGAAGTTTTTCAAACGGCAGCAACTGATGCTGGAAAGCATCCAGGGTAGTTTGGCGTACAGCGGCAAGCATGGCGGTGAAATCGGGACTGGCAGCACAACGGGTACGCAGCACCAGCGTGTTGAGGAAGCAACCGATTAACGGCTCCAGGTCGGTATGCGTGCGGCCCGCGACCGGCGT
>CAYGKB010000163.1:0-4233 GCA_964350425.1 uncultured Chromatiaceae bacterium
GCCAGGCCGCTGCATAGGCGCGATAAAACTCAGCCGGAAAGCCGCCAAACAGGCGCGCCATGGCCAGATCGGTCTCACGGTCGCCGTAGTAAACGGCCGGATCGAAAACGACCGGGTCACCGCCCGGTAACCGCGCCCAGTTGCCACCCCAGAGGTCGCCATGCAGCAACGACGCCGCCGGTTGATAACCCGCCAGTAGCTCCGGCAACCGCTGCACAAGATTCTGCCCCTTGCGCAACAGCGCGGCTGCGGCGCCGTTTGCGGCGGCCAGGTCGAGTTGTGCCTGCAGGCGCTGCACAGCGTAAAAATGCGCCCAGTCGGCGTGCCTGCTGTTGAGTTGCGGCGAGGAACCGATGTAGTTGTCGCGTCGCCAGCCATGCTCGGCCGCGGTGATCCGGTGCATGGCCGCCAGTTGTTCACCCAGCAACGCCGCCGAACCGGCGTTACCGGCGGACATGTCCAGCCACTCGAGCAGCAGCCAGGCGCTGCTGCCGGAAACACCGTAAGCGACAGCCTGCGGGGTGCGCAGTTCAGCCTGCTGTAATTCCTGCAGTCCGGCCAGTTCAGCCGCGAAGGCAGCGGCAAAGGCGTTGCGGTTAAGTTTCAAAAACCAGTGGCGTCCCTGCTTGTCGGTGCAACGAAACGCGGCACTGATATCGCCGCCGGACACGGCCGCACACCGCGCGGCATCGAGTTGCAGCCCGGCTGCACGCGCTATGTCCGCAAGCAGCTCAGGGTGCGGCGAGGGGTGCATGGCACAGCTATCAGGTGTGCGCCGCGATCCGGTCAGCCTGGCGGCGCAGAATGCTGCCGAAATCCGCCGCATCAAACAGGTTATGCAACTCTTCCATGTCGGGTGTGGTGCGTTTCAGTTGCTCCGGCTCGGAGTCAATCGGCACGTCGCGGGCGATACGCGTCAGCCGGCGGGAAATAATCGCATGCTCACGGTGCGCATCAAGTCTGGCACCCAGCTTGGCAGCGCCGCGCACGTTTACAGCCGCGACTTCATCGAGGCGATCGAACAGACTGTCAAGGTCGCCGAAATGATCCAGCAAAGCCGCCGCGGTTTTGGGGCCGACGCCGGGCACGCCCGGTATGTTGTCAACGCTGTCGCCGGCCAGCGCAAGGTAATCAACCATCTGCTCGGCCGTCACGCCGAAGCGCCCGGCCACGTCTTTGTAATGAGTGCGCTTGCCGCCGGTGAAATCCCACATGGAGTCGCCGGCGTCGAGCAACTGCAGCAGATCTTTGTCCTTGCTCAGGATGGTAGAACGCATGCCATTGGCACGCGCGCGGGTGACCAGCGTGCCGATAATGTCGTCAGCCTCGAAGCGGGCCGAGGCAAACTCCCGGCATCCCAGCGCCCGGGTGACTTCGCGGCAGCGGTCGAACTGCTGTCTGAGTTCTTCCGGAGCCGGGTCGCGGTTAGCTTTGTAGGCCGGATAAATTTCGTTGCGGAAACAACTCTCCAGCGCGGTGTCGAAAGCCACGGCGACGTATTCCGGCCGGGTGTGTTCGATAAAGTCCCCGAGAAAGCGGGTAAACCCGTACAGCGCATTGACAGCGTTGCCTTCATGGTCGCGCATATCATCGGGCATTGAGAACCAGGCCCGAAACACGTAGTAGCTCGCATCAATGGCGTACAGCATGCACTGATACTAGCGGCTATTGCCGCGCTGTCCAGCGGTAACAGAGGATTGCTTCAGCGGCTGTGCTGATTGCCGTGGGCAATGCCGAAATCTTCGCGCAGGCGAGCATGCAGAGGGCTCTTGCGCGGAAAATGCGCCAGCAGGAATTTCATCTGGTCGGCCAGCACGCGGCGACCCTTAAGATAAATGTATTCCGCGTAGGTCGGCACAAAGGGCACCGCGATCAGTTCCATGCCGGCCTGCTCGGGCGTGCGCCCGCCCTTGTGATTGTTACAGCGGCGACACGCGGTTACGACGTTCTGCCACAGGTCTTTGCCGCCCTGGCTGATCGGCTTGATGTGATCACGGGTCAGGTCGCGCGACATGAAGCGCACACTGCAGTACATGCAGACATTGGCGTCGCGGCGGAACAGGGTGCGATTATTGAGCGGCGGTACATAATTATGGCGCTTTTCGGTATGGCCGGGCTGATGGCCGATGGTGGCGATAATCGAATTCACCTCGACCCTGCTGCGCACGCCGGTTCTGGCACAGATACCGCCGTGAACGACGTACAGGGGCTCCCCGCAGGTGTAGGCCACCTGCCCCATGTGATAGAGCCGAACCGCGTCGCGGTAGTCGATCCACTCCACAGGCATCCCGGCCACGTCGGTCCGGAGTACCTGTTGATTCAGCTCAAACAGTGTTGGCGCGGAATCCATGGTTGTTCTCAGCGGGCCGCAGAGGCCCGTAGCGGCAGTTATTCCAGAGTCCTGAAAAAAAATCAACAACTCTGCCTGAGACCGTTCAGCGGCATTTAAATTCCGGTGTCTGACACCGGGCAGTTGTGGCATGATCAAACGCACAGCAGACAGCCGCTCAGGGAGGATGAAGTGCCCGTAACGATCGGAGTGTTAAAGGAAACTGCCCCCGGCGAGACCCGGGTTGCGCTGGTGCCGGAAGTGCTGAACAAGCTCGCAGCACTGCAGGCCGAGGTGCTGCTGGAGACCGGCGCCGGCCTGTCCGCGCGCCTGCCGGATGCCCTGTTCGAGGCCGCCACGGTCTCGCCGAACCCGCTCGGAATTGTCGAAAAAAGCGACATCATCTTCACCGTGCAACCGCCCAGCGCGGAAGAAATCAGCGCCATGAAACCCGGTACTGTCGTGGTCGGTTTCATGCAGGCCTATAAACAGGCTGCCATGGTGCAACAGCTGTGTGACAAAAAAATTACCAGTTTCGCCATGGAACTGGTGCCACGTATTTCACGCGCCCAATCCATGGATGCGTTGTCATCGCAGGCAGCGGTTGCCGGTTACCGCGCCGTTTTAATCGCCGCCGATGCGCTGGACAAGTTTATTCCGATGCTGACCACCGCGGCCGGCACCATCCGGCCGTCTTCGTTTCTGGTTATCGGCGCCGGCGTGGCCGGTCTGCAGGCCATTGCCACGGCAAGGCGACTCGGTGCAGTGGTAGAAGCTTTCGATGTGCGCGCCGCCACCAAGGAGCAGATCGAATCGCTGGGCGCCAAATTTGTGGACACCGGCGTGTCGGCGGAAGGCGAAGGCGGCTACGCGCGGGAGCTGACTCCGGAGGAGCAGGAACAGCAGCAACAGGCACTGGCCGAACGCATCGCCAAAATGGATGCCGTAATTACCACGGCTGCTGTACCCGGCCGACCGGCGCCGCGCATTATCAGCGCCGCTACCGTGGCCACCATGCAGCCCGGTGCGGTGATCGTGGATCTGGGCGCCGAAAGCGGCGGCAACTGCGAACTCACGCAGGCCGGCGAAACTATTGATCATAACGGTGTGACCATCATCGGACCGGTCAACCTGCCCGCCACGCTGCCACGACATGCCAGTGAGATGTATGCCCGCAACCTGCTGAACTTTATTTCACCTGCCATTGTTGATGGCGAACTGAAAATTGACTGGGACGACGAAGTGTTTGCCGGCGCGGTGCTGACGCGTGACGGCGAGATCGTCCACGAACCCACCCGCGCATCTATCCAGGGAGCAGCCTGATGATTGAACTCAGTGCGTTTGCCGCTCTTTATATATTCATGCTGGCGGCGTTCACCGGCTATGAAGTGATTGCCAAGGTGCCGGCTATCCTGCATACGCCGCTGATGTCCGGCTCCAACTTTGTGCACGGCATCGTGCTGGTTGGCGCGATGGTGGCGCTCGGGCATGCCGAGAGTACCGCCGGCCAGGTAATCGGTTTTATCGGCGTGATCCTCGGCGCCGGCAATGCGGTCGGCGGATACGTGGTCACCGAACGCATGCTGGAAATGTTCCAGCGCTCGGACAAACCAGGGTCTGCCAAAGACAGCAAGAAAGACGGCGCTGAGGGAGCGTAAGCATGGACGATACGCTCAGCCTCGCCATTCAGATCAGCTACTACGTAGCAGCCTTCCTGTTCATTATGGGGCTCAAGCGCATGAGTTCCCCCGTTACGGCTGCCAGCGGCATCAAATGGGCCGGCATCGGCATGGTGGTCGCCACCGCCATTACCTTCGCCTATCCCGACCTGCACAACTTCATGCTGATGACCACCGCCATTCTTATCGGTGGTGTGCTGGCCTGGTGGACCGGCAAGAAAGTTG
>CAYGKB010000164.1:0-4226 GCA_964350425.1 uncultured Chromatiaceae bacterium
AAGCACCTCCGGAGGAGGACAAGTACCTGCGTCTGACCCGCAAGCTGGCACCCGGCAATGTCATTACCTGTGAACCGGGTATTTATTTTATTGACTCACTGCTGGCCGAACTGCGCGACAAACCGGCTGCGGCGCTGGTGAACTGGGCACGTGTGGAGCAGTTGCGACCCTTCGGGGGTATACGCATCGAAGACAATCTTCACATTACCGCGAACGGCAACGAAAACATGACGCGGGCCGCGTTCGCGGAACTGGACAATTAATTCGTGCGGGCGGTGGTCTGGCGCTGCGCCAGCCTCTCTACTTCGGCCATCACCCGCAGTATGTTGCCGCCCCACAATTTTTCGATATCGCTGCGGCTGTAACCGCGGGCAATCAGTTCCGCAGTGACATTGGGTGTTTCGGCCGCATTCTGCCAGCCGGCTATGCCGCCGCCACCGCCAAAATCGGAGGAAATACCAACGTGGTCAATACCGATGAGATCAACGGCGTAGTCAATATGATCAACGAAATCGCTGACTGAAGCCGCTGCCTTGGGCCACTTCTGATTGACTTCGGCATACCCGCGCTCGTATTCCTCACGCACTTCGGGCGCCATGGCATCGAGGTCGGGCATACCCGGCGGCAATTGCAGTTTTGAAAACATGCGCATCAGCGCCATCATCCGCTGCGGTGCTTCATACTGGAGGTGACTGTTAAACGCCACCACCTGCACCACGCCGCCGGTGGACTGCACCGCACGCAACTGGTCGTCATCCATATTGCGCGGGATATCATTGAGCGCGCGGATAGCCGAATGCGAGGCAATAACCGGCGCCGTGGATACCTGCGCAATGTCCAGAGTGGTATTGCGATGCGCATGCGATACATCCACCATGATGCCGAGCCGGTTAGCCTCGGCCACCACCGCCCGGCCGGTCGCACTGAGCCCCCCAAATCGCGTGGCGGGCTCGCCTTTCTGATAGCGCGGGTTGGCGGAATCCCCCAGAAAGTTATGCCCCATGTGGGTGATACCCAAATACCGCACACCCAGGTCATAAAATTCCCGCAGATTGGCGGGTTCACCCGCCAGCGGATAGCCGTTCTCCATACCCAGCAGCGCAACCAGTTTGCCATCGGCATGCACAGCCCGAGCGTCAGCGACCGTGCGCGCCAGTTCAATCCGGTCCGGATGCATGTCCAGCATGCGCCGGATGGTGGCATAACGCGCCAGCGCCTCTTCTTTGGCCGCCGCCTGCCTTGCCGGGGTGAGATCGTTCTGGGTCGAAAACAACACAAAAAATGCCGCATCCAGACCGCCCTGCTCCATTTTCAGCAGATTGACCTGCACCTCGGGATCATCCAGATAGTTCTTATCACCGGCTTCATCAATGCGCAGGATGTCAACATGGGTGTCAACGGTAAAAAAGTCATTGTGATTCAGCGGCGCCTGACTGCAGCCGGCAAGCGTCATCATGATTGCGATAGCTGGATAAGTTGTTTTCATATTCAGATCTTCAGTATGGGGCGCAGGTCTTCGAGCTTGTCGAACAAGTGCCAGATGTAATTATCGGTCCCGTTGACACGGTGCGGGTGCAGATCTGCCAGTTGCGGATCAGTGCAATAACTGTCAAACGCGTCCCGGGATTCCCATTCCACCAGAATCATAACGCTGCGCGGTTCGATGTCGCCAGTTACAGCTTCCCGGAACCTGCCGATGGCAACGACCCGGCCGCCATGAGCTGTCACTTCAGCAGCGGAACGACGCACATAGGCCAGGTATTCGTCTTTGTCACAGACGTCAAACAGGTTCAGTGCATACACAGGACCGGACATGATCATCGGCCCGCGAAAAACCCGTCACTGACCATGTTATTTACCAGCGTACGGAATATGTTTTTGCGCAGCTGCGGTTTGATAGCCAGAACCTCACCGGCCGAAGACCCGGAGGCGGCCGGCAGGCCGCGCTTCTGCGTGGCCGAGTCTGCCAGTTCGTATGACCGCACCGTGCCGTCCGCGGCCGTGGCGGCAACACTGACCTCTATATAGGTTGTTTCACTGGACGGTATCAGCGACAGGCTGATGGCGGTAACAAACGCAGACAGCCGGGCGCCCGGAGTGGAATGTTCTTTGTAGGTTAGCTGCAGGCGAATGTCGGCATCGGCAGCGGTGTCGCTGATCCGGCCGAATCGATTCGATAGCTGCAGCACTTCAATGAGTTCCAGCTTCACCTGACTGGCAACCGCGGCGGAGGCCGCCTCGGTGCCCGCTTCGTCCTGCCATGCCGTAAGCGCAAAACTCAGACTTGGCGCAGTTGCGGCCGGCGCAGCAGCCGCCAGCAATTGGACGCTGGGAATTTGCCGGTCAGGGGTTGTGGAACAGCCGCCCAGAAACGCAACGGCAAGCAATAAGCAGCGGCTGGCTGTACTGAGCATGATTCACGACCTCCGCCACACCTGTCTGGCTGCATAGCCTTCGTGCCATAACCAGGTGTCCGTATACATGATCCGGTTGGGGACAACTTTAACCAGCGCCTGCTCCGGCGGTTGTTCCAGAGACCACCCCAGCTCCTCGGCCCAGACGCGCCAGCGGAATACCTCCATGCCGTGCTGCCACTCCGGCGTACCGGGCTGCAGTACCTGCGCGGTACCAAAATACTGTACACCGCGCGCATGCGCCCAGGTGTTGTGATTGTTGTGCACTGCCAGCGATACGTTGCCACCCGCCTGGATATAGCGCAACTTGGGCGAGCCGTCATCGGGCAGCATGTAGACGTCGAGGCCTGCCGAATAATATTCGATCGGGCTGGCCGCCGGATCACCGTTAGGCAGAATGGTGGCCAGCACGCAGGTATTGATCATCATCAGGGTTTCCTGAATGCGCGCCAGCAGCAGCTCTTCGGGCAGTTTTTTGTCGGGCCACGGCGGACGAACCCACGGATACGGATAACTCATGGCGCTCAGGACGCGCTCATCGCAGCAACATCAACGCGCGTCTGGAAAGTCATTTCAATATTGCCGAACACAATCCGATCACCGTCTTCCAGCGGCACGGTTTCAATGCGCATGCCGTTGACAAAAGTGCCATTGCGGCTGCCCTGATCGGTCAGGCTGAGCCCGCTGTTGGTTTTTTCGATCACCGCGTGAAAACGGCTGATATGCGGATTGCGCAGGCGCAGACGGTTGCCCGAAGTCCGGCCGATGGTAAACGGTAGCTGATAAATGGGTACCCAGAATTCGTCATTGTCCGGCAGCGTCCGGCGCAACCAGCCATAGACGACACGCTCGGCATCATCCTCGACACCCGGCGGCGGGAAATCGTTGCCTTCCAGCACGCGGGGTTTCCAACCAAGATCAGCAGCGACTTCATCTACCCGCTCACCGCTGACCTGATCCTCTTCATCGGTCCAGCACGACGTCAGGGAAGCTTCACACAGCGTGTTAATCAAACGCGGGACGCCGCCGGTGTAGGTATAGATGCGATCTATGGCAGCAGCATCAAACAACGCATCGGCCGACGAGCCGGCAACTTCCAGGCGCGTGTTGACATAAGCATGGATTTCATCGCGGTTTAACGGTTTGAGATGCTGGCGCAGCCGCACGCGCTGGCGCAGTTGCTCCAGCTTGGGTGAATCCAGCAACTGATTCAGGTCGGGCTGCCCCACCAGCACCACGCTGACCAGCCCGGCCAGCTCAAGATCCATGGAAGACAGCAGGCGCAGCTCTTCGAGGGCCTTGATGGTGAGGTTCTGAGCTTCGTCAACGAGAATGGCAACCTGCCGGCCGGCGGCTTTTTGCTCTGCAAAATACTTGCGTAATTTCTGTAACAAAAAAACCTTATTCTTCTTATAGGTTTCAACGCCGAACTCACTCAGCAGCTTATGTAACAGTTCCGTAGGTGACAGTGTGGTATGCGCTACCCTTGCTACAGCTATGCCGTTCGGCATTTCGGCAAACACCTGATTCAGCAGGGTGGTTTTGCCCATGCCGATTTCGCCGGAAATCACCACGAAACTGTCCCGGGTGGTCAGAGCATATTCAATATTGGCCAGTGCCCGCGCATGCTGCGGACTGAGGTACAGGAACCGGTGGTCCGGTGTCTCCTCAAAGGGCCGGCAGCTAAGTTTGAAATGATCGAGGTACATGTAATGGCTGTGGCTTTCGCGTCGCGCCGTCAGGTGGCCCGCGGGCAGACGGCTACAATCGCATGAAACACACGGTGGCTCAACCGCTTAGGCGTGAACCCCG
>CAYGKB010000165.1:0-4222 GCA_964350425.1 uncultured Chromatiaceae bacterium
TCTTGAGGTTCATCACCGACTGCATTTTGGCACTGCGCGGATCGCCGATAATCGAACGGCCACCCAGCGCGCGCGGCCCGAATTCCATGCGGCCACGCATCCAGCCCACCACGTTCTCGGTGTCGAGTATTTCTGCCAGCCGCGGCATCAGCTGCTCATCCGGCAGCTCCTCAAAGACCGCACCGGCGGCTTCAAGCTGGCTGCGAATTTCATCCGCCGCATACCGCGGACCCAGATATGAGCCACGCATTTTGTCCTTGCCATCCGAACTGCGCTCGTTGCCCAGGTACTCATGCCAGATCACGGCAGCAGCGCCCAGTGCGCCACCGGCGTCACCGGCTGCAGGCTGAATCCAGATACTGTCGAACGGACCCTCGCGTTCAATGATGCCGTTGGACACGCAGTTCAGGGCCACACCGCCCGCCAGACACAGATGCTTGACGCCGGTCTCACGATGCAGGGTCCGGGCCAGGCGCATCACCACTTCTTCAGTCACTTTCTGAATCGAAGCAGCCAGGTCCATTTCGCGCTGCGTGATCTGCGATTCGGCAGCGCGGGCCGGCCCGCCGAATAAAGCCGCGAACTTGTCATTGGTCATGGTCAGGCCAGTGCAGTAATTGAAGTACTGCATATCCAGCTTGAAGGTACCGTCGTCTTTCAGGTCGATGAGATTGTCCATGATCACATCGACATACTTGGGTTCGCCGTAGGGCGCCAGACCCATCAGCTTGTATTCGCCGGAGTTGACCTTGAAGCCGGTAAAGTATGTGAAAGCGGAGTACAGCAGGCCCAGCGAATGCGGAAAGTCGATTTCCCACAGCGGCCGGAGTTCCTTGCCTTTGCCATGCCAGGCAGACGTGGTAGCCCACTCGCCCACACCGTCCAGACACAGCACCACCGCTTCGTCATAGGGGCTGAAATAAAACGCCGAGGCGGCATGCGACTGATGGTGGCCGGCAAACATCAGCGGCGGCAGTTGTTTTTGCTTGATGCCGCCCAGCGCCGACAGCTCGCGCTTCAGCGTGGTCTTCAGGTAGAGCTTTTCCTTTAGCCAGATCGGCATCGCCCGCACAAAGGAACGAAATCCCTGCGGTGCGTAGGCCAGATAGGTTTCGAGCAGACGCTCAAACTTGACCAGCGGCTTATCGTAAAAAACCACCTGATCCAGGTCAGTCAGCCTGATGCCCGCTTCTTCCAGGCAATAGCTGATTGCCTCAGCCGGAAAGCGCTCATCGTGCTTCTTGCGCGTAAAACGCTCCTGCTGAGCGGCCGCAATAACCTCACCATCCTTGAGCAGCGCCGCGGCGGCATCGTGATAGTAGGCGGAAATTCCAAGTATATAAGAGTGACTCACTGATTCTTGTTCTTCGTGTTGGCGGTGTGACGTAGTCTTATGAGCGGCAAGTCTACGGAACCTTGGCTGTGGCTACTGTGACGCCTGTCGCTATTCCGTCCGTGTAACCGCTGCGAATGCTGCGTTTCCGCCTAACATATGTCAACTAAACGATAATCATCCAGCGGTTCGGGCAAAAAACCGCCGCGGGCATAAACTTCCAGGTAGTGCAGCCGCCCGTCGCGCAAAAACAGATCGCAACCCGCACCGTCCGGCAATCCGGGCGCCTGCAGCATGGGACAGACCGGCTTGGCAGCAGCCGGTTCGGCTGCGCCGTCAGGCTCGAAGTAAACGAAAAACCCGGTGCGGGTGTAATCACGCTTGCGGACCACAGCCGAACGTATCTGGTTACTCAGCGCGGCATCGCCGGTAGCTGAGGCAATCCAGTCGAGGATGTCGCGATCAACCTGTTCCATGGTCATGAATCAGGTGGTCACTTCGTAAAAAATCCGCCGCGCGGTATCGGCGCCGATCATTTTGGCGATCATGCCCTGTGCCTTATCCTGGGTGCGGATGTCGTCCACCCACCGGGCGAGAAACCGGCGGATAGCCTCCTGACGCGCAGGGTCCGTGACCGGTTCGGCCACCGCCACCTGCGACAGGTAGTAATCCAGATAGGCAAAGCAGCAGTCACTGATATCTTCCAGGCGATCGCGCGGAAACAGCCCGTAAATGGTGCAGTCATTGCGGTATTTTTTCATCCACTCCGGATAACGATCATTACTCTCGAAAGCTTCATAGCGGTTAAGTATCTGCACCAGCGGCTCGACCCAGCGCGCACGGTAGTCGGCGTCGTCAAACGGGCAGCACACATTGAGGTGGGCAATAACCTTACGCTTGGTCAGCATGCAGAAAAATATGAACACCGGCACATCATAATTTTCGCGCGGATAAAAAATGGAATTTAGCTGCTCGATGCGCGGCACTTTGACACGGAAGCGCATGCCGAAAATCTTGCGGAACCGCTCCGAGGACCAGTTGTAATGATTGGCACGCAACACCTTAAGAAAAGACCGGGGCTCCGCGAGTTCCGGCGGGACAGGCATTTCCTCAAGCGCCTCAACGCCGCGCAGGCGTTCGACTATGGCGTCCAGTCGTTGATCCTGATCCATGCTCAGAAAGTATAGACGGTGGAGTTGCCCAGGTCAGAAATTGCCAGCCGGATACCATCCAGTGCCATTGCCGAGTCCAGACCGAAATTAATATTGGGCGCGTTCACCGTGGACTTGATATAGGCCGTCTGCTCCCAGCCCAGCATGCCGTTCACGAACAGATAGGCTGCGCCGGCGCCTACGTAGTTGTCGAGCACTTCGCTGCCGTTAACGCCCTGCGCGCGGCCGCCTTCCCAGACTGAAGTGCCCAGCAGCAGATCGCCGGTGCTGTTCAGCGTTACATTGAAACCGAACTGATCCACCGGATCGGCGTTGGACGCCCGGAAGAAAGCGGTTTGCGACCAGGCCCCCGCCATGTCAGTAAACAGATACACGGCACCGGTGTTGACCGAACTGTTGTCCGCCTGGTTGGCGTCAACGCCGCCTGCGGCGCCGTCTTCCTTAATAGCGCCCACGGCGAGCACGTCCCCGGCGGCATTCAGGTCAAGGGAAAAACCGAACTCGTCACCGGCATCGGCCACGGCGGCCTTGATGTAACTCTGCTGGGCCCAGGCCGAGCCGCCGAAATCGAATACATAGACCGCGCCGCTCAGCGCCGCACCATTATTGAAGCCATCGCCGTCTATGCCGGTCGCCGCCGACCCTTCGTAGGGCGCGCTGACTGCCAGCCGGTCACCGGCCGAGTTTATCGCCAGGTCGGTGCCAAAGCTGTCGTCCGCATCGGTGTTGGACGGCTTGATGTATGCCTCCTGCATCCAGGTACCGCCCACATCACGGAATACGTAGACCGCGCCGGAATCCTCGGCGCTGTTATCAGCGCCATCGCCGTCTATGCCCATGGCATTGCTGTCCTCGCGCGGTGCCGTTGCGGCCAGCACGGTACCGTCCGCCGACAGCATCACCCGGGTGGCAAAACCGTCGCCGCCGAGCACCGTGTCATCGGGATCCGGATCGCCTTCGGTGTTGGATGCCTTGATATAGGCCACCTGGTTCCACTCGAAGTCGCCGCCGCCCAGATCAGTGCGCGCAAAGACATATGCCGCGCCGGACTCCGGCGCATCATTATTGGTTTCGTCACCATTCACGCCGGTAGCGTCACTGTCTTCGCCCACCGCGGCCACCACCAGCACATTGCCGTCATCACTGATGGACACACCGGAACCAAAGCCGTCACCTTCTTCTATATTGGATGCCTTGAGAATAGCCTGCAGGCCCCAGATACCGTCTGCGAAAATAAACACGCCAACGGACCCGGCAAACGGGATAGTTTCCTGCAGACCCAGCTCTTCAGCTTCAGCCGGCGTGTATTCGTTCATGTCGTATTCGCATTCAGCCATCGGGTCGCCGTCTACCGCAACCAGTGTCTCGCACGCAAAAAAACTGGTGCGCGGTGCGCCGACCGCAAGCGTGGCACCGTCCTCCGCATAAGCCAGCGCCGTGCCGGCATTAATCAGCGGACTAATAAATAACTGCGACAGAAAACTGACCACCTGCTGCCCGGCTTCAGTGCAGCCCATGGCATCGCACCAGTCGAGGCGGAAGCGGGCGTGTTGCCAGTCGAACAGATGTGCCGAAATAGCAATCGACGCCTGCAGCGGATCAGTGCCCGTGGGGATGTCCGCGCCGATCTGCACAAACTCGAACTCGCCGTCGCCGTCCGAATCACCGTCCACGTCGGCGTAAAAACGGTAGTGCGTGGCGCCGGCAATTTCGTCCC
>CAYGKB010000166.1:0-4201 GCA_964350425.1 uncultured Chromatiaceae bacterium
GGTATTGCATCGCGACATCCGGGCCTGCCGCCTCGCCGATCTGCTCGGTGACGTCATCCAGGAACAGTTCCAGTTCATGGCGCAGCACCAGCATCTCGGTGAAACGGCGCTCGATTTCCATAAATCGCTGTTTGGCAATATCGCGGATATCATGGGGCGCCTCGCCATCGTGGGCGATGCCCCGCATCATTTTTATATCCTTCAGCGAGAAACCGTAGCGCTGCGCCTTACGAATAAACAACAGATGCTTGAGCGAATCCGGTGCATACAGGCGATAACCTGCTGCGGTGCGGCCGCTGGGTTCGAGCAGGCCTTCCTTCTCGTAATAGCGCAGCAGTGACGTCGCAACATTGCCGCGTTTGGCGAGTTCGCCGATAGTCAGGGGTTCTTCATACATGGGGTTGACCTTCAACCATACTTTAGGGGCTAGTATCGGCACAATCAATGCTGGCAAAACCGGCAAAGACTGATAAAAACCTAAGACATACAAATAGTTAAAAAATTCCGGAGCAACAACATGCTGGGTGTAGACGACAGACTGGTAACCCCGGACACCATGAAATGGGTCAGGATCGGCCTGCTGGCAGGGCTGGCCACGGTGCCCGCCACCATTGTCCTGTATATCGTGCTGGGCATGGCCGTGGATTCCGCATTTCTGGCCTGGCTGCAGAACCCGGCACTGAATAGTGACGGCTTTATCTGGCAGGGGGCGGAAATCGGTGTGCA
The DNA here is from genome assembly GCA_964350425.1 of uncultured Chromatiaceae bacterium. Classification (GTDB taxonomy): domain Bacteria; phylum Pseudomonadota; class Gammaproteobacteria; order Steroidobacterales. The sequence continues at coordinate 727 of CAYGKB010000166.1, forward strand.
GGCAGGTAATCTCGCCGTGACCTATCTGCCTTGGCTGGTGGCCCTGGTGCTGTTGAAAGCCGGGCTGTCGTGGCTGTTCCGCACCGGTCAGTTTCGCGCTTCCAGCCAAGCCAAGCTCAACGTGCGGGACCGTATCTACAAACAGGTGGTTAACCTCGGTCCGGGCATACTTGGCAAGCGCCGCACCGGCGAAATTGCCAATACCGCCACCGAAGGTGTCGAGTATCTCGATTACTACTTCAGTGTTTACTTCGTGCAGATCTGGATTGCCATTGCGATCCCGTTTTTTCTGTGTGCGGCAATTTTCTGGATTGATCCGATTGTCGGTTGGTGGATGCTGGCCGGCGTGCCACTGACACCGCTGTTTGTCGGCTCGTCGGCGCGCGGATTTCGCCGAATTTCCGGAACCAATGAAGATGTCAAGAACCGCAACAGTGCGCAGTACCTGGATTCAGTGCAGGGCATGTCAACCCTGAAAATGTTCAACCATGCCATGCGTCGCGGCGAACAGATTCAGGATGACAATGAAGAACAGCGGCAGGTCACTATGAAGCTGTTGCTGGTCGCACAGGTGCAATTTGTATTTCTGGAGCTTGGCTTCGCTTTGTTCTCAACCGCGGTCGCGATGGCAGTGTCACTATATCGAGTGACCAACGGATTCATGACGCCGGGCGAAGCCGTTGCGGTGGTGTTGCTGAGTCTCGAATTCAGCCGCACACTGCTGTTGATCGGTGAATTCTTCTTCGCCGGTGCGCTGGGTCGTGAAGTGGCTGCCAACGTCGTCAAGTTCCTCGATGAAAAGGCACCGGTGCTAAACCTGTCCGGCTCCAAGCGGGGCGGCGCAAAAGGTAAAGCTGTCGGCGTGGAACTAAAAAACGTTACCTTCACCTATCCGGGCGCCGAAACGCCGGCCATTCGCAACTTCAGTATGAAACTGGTGCCCGGCGAAACCGTGGCGCTGATTGGCAAAAGCGGTTCCGGCAAAACCACCATTACCAATCTGATGTTGCGTACCCTCGATCCGGATTCAGGCGAAATCCTGTTTGACGGGATTCCGGAACAGGAGCTGTCACTGGAATGGATTCGCGAACAAATCGGCCTGGTGCCGCAGGACCCGTTCCTGTTTTACGGCACCATCCGCGAAAACCTGACCATGGCGAAGGAAGATGCTACCGACGAGGAACTGATGGCGGCCATCACTGCTGCTGAACTAAAGGCTTTTGTTGACGCATCACCGGATGGTCTGGATACCAAGGTTGGCGATCAGGGTATGGCATTGTCCGGCGGGCAAGCGCAACGGCTGGCCATTGCCCGGGCATTGCTAAAGGATGCGCCGATCGTGATTCTTGACGAACCGACCTCCCAGATAGACGTTGAAACCGAGGCCCTGCTGAATCGTGCCCTGGAAAGGCTATGCGCCAACAAGACAGTGCTGCTGATTGCGCATCGTCTCAGCACCATCGAACAGGCTGACCGGGTCATCGTGATGGATCAGGGCGAGTTGGCCGAGAGCGGCACCCGGGAAGAACTGCTGAAGCAGGGCGGCATATACGCCTCCATGATTCGCACCAAGAATGAGATCGAAGCCGCCGCGGCTGCCGCCGGCTAAGACACAGAACCAGGCAGAGAACAGAAATGACCACAGCAGAAGCAACTCTCGAAAATACCGGCGCTGGCCTTGCCAAAGGCAGCAATTTAGAAATCATCAAGCGCTTGCTCGGTTTCATGAAGCCGTTCAACAGCATCATGTTGTATTCGCTGACGGCGCGCACGCTCAAATTTCTCGGCCAGGCAGCGGTGCTGGGTATTGCAGCCGCCAGTGTTGGTATCTACATAGAGTCCTATGAACCGGGCGTGGTTAACTGGGATGTGATCTGGACGCAGGTGCGCTGGATTGCATTAGCCGGTTTTCTGGTGGGTTTGTGCTCCTATATAGAGAACTACACCGGCCATTACGTGGCGTTCAAAATTCTGGCGGCCTTTCGCGACCGATTCTATTTTGCGATGCTGCCGCTGGCACCTGCCAAAACCGCCAAGCTGCAGTCGGGCGAGGCTGTATCGCGTGTCATGACGGATTGCGAGCGTATCGAACCGTTTTATGCGCATACCATCGCTCCTGCGGTGGTGGCAATTATAGTGCCGGTTGTGATTCTTGCCTGGTGTTACACCATCGAGCCCTCTTTTGTTTACGTGCTTGCGCCGTTTTATCTGGGCACCACATTTTTGCTGCCGGTGCTGGTGTCCCGGCTGGGTGGCGATGGTGTGGACTATCGTCGCCAGCTCGGTGAAGTGAATGCCTTTGTGGCGGACAGCATCCAGGGTGTGCGTGACACGGTCGCCTTCGGTTATGAAAAACAGCGCGCCAGAAAGCTCTATGATATCGGCGCCACCATGACCAAAGGACAGGAAAAACTTTACGGTGCGGATGCCAACCAGCGCGCACTTGCGGAGATTTTTATCACCATCGGTATTCTGGCGTCGGCCTGGTGGGGCACGGAGCTTGCGCTGGCGGGAAAAATTCATCCGCTGATTGATCTGCCCGCCATGATTGCGGTGTCGGTGGTAGGTTTTTATCTGTCAACCGGACTGGCCAACAACTACACGGACTTTCGGGTTTCTATTTATGCGGCGCGCCGGCTGTTCGGGATGATGGATCAGGAACCTGCGGTGCATGATACGGCAACGTCAATGCCAGAGGTTGCAGCTGCTTCCGTAAGTTTTGACAACGTTGTATTTGAATATGATGCCGACGACAAGGACTGGAGCAGACAGAAAAAAGTGTTTGACGGTTTTTCGGTGGATATTCAGCCCGGCAAACACGTGGCTCTTGTCGGGCCAAGCGGCACAGGTAAATCCACTGTCGTCAATCTGTTGCTGCGCCAGTGGGACGTGCAAAGCGGCGAGATCAAAGTGGGTGGCAGTAAATTGCAGTCGTTCCCGCTGGAAGAGCTGCAAAAACAATTCGCCGTCGTTTCACAACGGAGTTTTATTTTTAATGACACCATTCGCGAAAACATTCGCATGGGTAAGTACGACTCCAGTGACGAGGAAATTATGGCCGCCGCCCGCGAAGCGGGGCTGGAAGAGTTCATCAAGGCGGCCCCGGACGGGCTTGATACCGATTGTGGCGAGCGCGGCAGCAAACTGTCGGGTGGTCAGCGGCAACGCGTCGCCATTGCCCGCGCAGTATTAAAAAATGCACCGATTGTGCTGCTCGACGAGGCCACATCCAGCCTCGATGTGGAAACCGAGCTTGGCGTGATGCGGGCCCTAAAGCGCCTGACCGAAGGTCGCACTACGCTGACCATTGCGCACCGGTTGTCCACCATTGTCGACAGTGATGAGATTCTGGTGATGCTGGAAGGCAAAATTGCTGAGCGCGGCAGCCATTCTGAGTTGATGGCGCAGGGTGGCTGGTACGCCAGAATGTTCGAACTGCAGCAGGATGAAGTTGACGCCACACTGGTCAGTGAAG
>CAYGKB010000167.1:0-4116 GCA_964350425.1 uncultured Chromatiaceae bacterium
TACCAGAAATTGATGTACATGATGCCCCCTCCGAGGTGCTGTAAAAACGTCGGAGCCAGCATAGGCAGATGACTTTTATCACTCCATCTGTAGATACCCGATGGCTTATGCGTAGTTACCCCTACCAGAGTTAGCCTGTGGCAGCGGTAGACCGGGTCTAAGTGTCGTCGACGTTGAGGCCGTATTTGGCGAGAAAGTCATCACCCGTCAGGCGTTCCAGCCCTTCGGCAAAGCGGTAACCCGGAGGCTGCGTGTCAATGTAGATCTCGCCGACCAGCCTGAAATCGCTGTCGTCATCAAAAGCGCCAACGTTGATGTAGTAGTCGTCATTCGGCACAAAATGAAAAAACAGGTGCGACCCGCATTTCGAACAGAACCCCCGCTCGCCCCACTCCGATGAAGCATAGCGGGCAATGTGCTCTTCACCCTGCCAAATGACACTTTCAGTGGCCGCCGCAAACGCGGGGCCGCCGGCCCAGCGCCGGCACATATTGCAGTGGCAGGCATGGTGATGCAGCACCACACCGGTTGCCGCAAAACTCACCTTGCCGCAGAGACATCTGCCACCTTTATCCATTTACGCACCCTGATGTCAGATTCAATGACGGGCGGCTTACAGGCCAGACGCAGTCGGCCTGGAAGACCTCCCCGGAATTAATGCCAAAAAAGCAAAGCTTTTTTCGGCCACCGAATTCTATTCTTGATTTAAGGCTTTCATCGGCTGTTTGGACTTGTAAGTCAGCGACTTCCACAACCATTCGACAGGGCCAAACTGGTAGCGGCTCAGCCACCAATTGCTGAATGCGATCTGCACGATCCAGATACCCAGTACCACCAGGTACAGGTAATAACCGGTGAACTGGCCGTAAAGACCGAGTCCCACCGTGGTAAAAATCAGCAAACCCAGAACCGACTGGCCGAGGTAATTGGTCAGCGCCATGCGCCCCACCGCCGCCAGTTTAGCGGCCATCCAGCTGGTGGAAAAAGTTCGGCAAAACAGCAGTATTAAACCCAGGTGACCGGTCGCCATGGCGATGCGCCGCAGATCATAGTGCATCAGATTGCGTTGTTTAAGCAGCGGATCAAAGTCGGAAGCGATAAGCGCGTTGGTTTCCCACAATGCTAGCGGCAGCCCAACACCGTAACCCAGCGCCACCATCACCACTAAGGTGCGCGTCGAAGACTGCATCTGCAAAATCCCTGAACGCAACAACGCCATACCGATCAGCATGGCGCCCAGCGCATCAAGGAGCATGCTCTGCAGGCCTACCACGATCAGCAGCACCAGACTGGTTGTCAGCTTCTTCGGCAGAAATTCGGCCAGGGTGCCGCTGCTGTTGACCCGAATGCCCTCCTGAATCTCTTCGCTGTCGAGCTGCGGACGGGCACGATTGACCATACTGGCCCATTCTTCGCGTCGTTTGGCAGTTGCCGCATCGTCTGTCGCCACTTCGCTCTGAAATTCGTAGCCAAACTCCTGTTGCAGTTCCATCGCCTCCTGCCAGCCGGAGTAACGCAGACCACCCTGCACGGCAAACACCGCAAGCGCCAGCACGACCAGTGTCAGTGGCTTGCAGCGCCGCAGCGGATACAGGACAAGACCCACCAGGGCATAAATAAACACAATGTCCGCCGGCCACAGCAGGACAAACAGATCGAACAATCCGAACAGCATCAGAAAAACCAGCCGCCGGTAGTAAATGCGCGCACTACTGATGCCGGGCGCCTTTTCATCCAGCCGGTTCACCATCAACAGCATGCCGGCACCGAACAGGATCGAAAACAATGCTCGCTGGCTGCCTTCAAAAAAGGTGTGCATCACAGACCAGGTTGCCACTGGTGCACCGGCCCAGTCGGCCACAATTGTAGGGTTGTCATAGAAACCCTGCGGCCCGGCAAATGACCAGATATTCATGATCAGAATACCCAGTACGGCGATGCCGCGCGTCGTATCCAGAGCACTGATGCGTTCTGACTGGGTGACGGGAATTGCTGTCGGCTCTGCGCCGGTCGGTGCATTTGTATTCATATCGGCCGAGTCTGCCAGATTTGCTATGGTGTGCACATGCAAAATGGGGCGGAGACCATTATGAAGAACAAGCAACAAGACAAGTTCAATAACAACCCGAAAGAATTCGATGCCGATCGCCGCGAAGCGCTCGGCCTGCTGCTGGCGCTGGGCGGCCTCGGCGGTTTCATGAGTGAAGCCGAAGCCGGTGGCCATCTCGGCCCGCCGCCTGCCGATATTCCGAGCTCGGCACCTGATGAAGTGTTTAATGCCATTGACGATGTGCTCAAAACCACCCGCTCAATCTGGAACAGCCAGGACTTCGGCCGCCTCAAAGAAGTCTGGGACGCCGATGACCCGGAACCGTGGTACGTGCCGGAAGAAATCGAAACGCCGTTTTACTCCTGGCCACAGCTGGAAAAATACTGGAACCCGGGCCGCAAGGTATTGCGCGGGTTTCGCTGGGATTATTCCAATCTGCGCGTAAAGTTACTGGCAGACGATCTGGCTATCGCCATCTTCGATCACTTTTTCGAAATCCAGCTGATCTTTGGCCCGCAGGAACCTACCGCCGGACAGGATCGGGTGCTGACCCTGTTCCGCAAAAAGCCCGAGGGCTGGCGGCATATTCTGTATGCGCAGTGTCCGCTGGGACCGGAAAACTACGTGCGCATGCTGCGCAAGTCGCTGGTGCGGCCCGATTTCGAAGAGTTTAAGGAAACCCTGAAAGAATAATCAGGCCGAACCTCTGGCAGCGCGCCTGCGACGCCGCCTGCGTCGCGGCCGCGCTGCTGTTTCCGGCAGGTCTTTGCGAACCGCGGCACGCTGACCCCAGTGCTCCGGCTCATACCCGTCCAGAAACTCTTTTCTGATTTCAGTTTTGAGCAGGCTTTCGATCGCGCGCAACAGTTTCTGTTCGTCGTGCGACACCAGCGATACCGCATGACCGTCTTCGCCGGCTCTGGCCGTGCGGCCAATGCGGTGAACGTAGTCTTCAGGCACGTTGGGTAACTCGTAGTTCACCACGTACGGCAGTTTGTCGATATCCAGCCCACGGGCTGCAATGTCGGTTGCCACCAGCACGCGCACTTTACCTGCCTTGAATTGAGCCAGCGCCTTGGTGCGGGCACCCTGCGATTTGTTGCCATGAATAGCAACCGCATTCAGGCCATCTTTGCTGAGTTGCGTGGCCAGACGATTGGCGCCGTGCTTGGTGCGGGTAAATACCAGCACCTGCTGCCAGTTTTCTGCGCCGATGCGGTGCGACAGCAATTCGCGTTTGCGACTTTTGTCGACCGGATACACGACCTGGCTGACACGCTCTGCCGTCGAGTTTTTCGGTGTCACCTGCACTTCAACAGGGTCGTCAAGCAAATCGGCCGCCAGACGACGAATTTCTTTACTGAACGTGGCCGAGAACAACAAGGTCTGGCGTTCTTTCGGCAGTACCTTGAAGATCTTACGCATGTCACGAATGAAGCCCATGTCGAGCATGCGATCCGCTTCGTCCAGCACCAGAATATCGACGCATGACAAATCAACGGTGCGCTGATTGAGATGATCCAGCAAGCGACCGGGCGTCGCGACCACAATATCGGTGCCGCGGCGCAATTTGGCTTTTTGTGGATTGATACTGACGCCGCCGAAAACAGTCAGCGACTTGTAGGGCAGGTGACGACCGTAGTCGCTCACGCTTTGCTCCACCTGCGCGCACAATTCACGCGTTGGCGTCAGAATCAGCACGCGCGGGTAGTCACCGGGCTCACCGGCAGCCTGCAAACGCTGCAATATGGGTAAAGTGAAACCGGCGGTTTTGCCGGTGCCCGTCTGGGCGCCGGCGAGCACGTCGCGGCCTTCGAGAACAAGTGGTATAGCCTGCTGCTGAATGGGGGTGGCTTCGTTGTAGCCCTGTTGCTCGATTGCGCGCAGCAATTCGGCCGACAGGCCGAGTTCTTTGAATAACATGAAAGTGATTTCCGTATCGCCTGACCGGTCTCGCTCACGCTAATTCAGCGCAGGCCAAAGTGCCGTTCGGTCCAGGCAAAAAATTAAGAGGGTCCGAGAGCCGCAGAATGGCGGGTTCGGGACGCGGGTGCCGACCGATGGGC
>CAYGKB010000168.1:0-4111 GCA_964350425.1 uncultured Chromatiaceae bacterium
CAGGCATTACGGGCAACAACGGCGGCGCGACTGCCACAGCATTGCTGGAAAAAGGCATTAAATTCAGGGCGCTGGTTCGCGACCCCGCCAAAGCAGCCGAATGGGCAGACAAGGGTGTGGAAATCGTCAGGGGCGACCTTGAAGACCCGGCTTCAGTGGCCGCCGCGCTGCAGGGTATTGACCGCGCCGTGCTGATCCTGCCAAACGGTGAGGATCAGGAACGCCTGGAATTGTCGTTTATTGAAACTGCCAAACAGGCCGGGCTGCCCTGGATTATCAAACTGTCATCGCCGGAAGCAATCCGTGGCACCACCAGCCCCATTCCTCTGGCGCATATTGCCGCCGAGGATGCCATTATGGCGTCGGGTATGAACTGGACGTTTGTGCGTCCCAGCTTCTATATGCAGAACCTGCGCGGCGTGGTGCAACCCGCGCGCGAAACCGGCAAATTATCCTGGCCCATGGGTGACGGCACGGTTGCACTGACGGATACCGCGGATGCCGGCGCATTTCTTGCCAAGATTATCACCGATGCAGATTCATCCCAGCACTACGGCCAGTGCTACGACATTACCGGTCCGGATCCGGTTATGAACTTCCATGACATCGCCCGCGTAATCGGTGAAGTCATCGGCAGGGAAGTGGTATACGAAGACTGCGACCCGGATGCTTTCCAGGAAGCCATCAGGCCGTTCCATCGCAACCAGTGGCACTCGGACGCGGTCGCCCACCTGTTTGCCGAAATTGCCAATGGCGCCACACCAGGTATCAAAACCAATACTTTTCAGGAAATGATGGGGCGGCCGGGCACGTCGTTTAAAGAATTCCTGCAAAATCTCGCCTGACGCCCGCGCACTATGAAAGAATTGCTCGACTCGATTTTACTCGGGATCGTTCAAGGCCTGACAGAGTTTTTGCCGGTATCCAGTTCCGGTCATCTGGTGCTGGCTCAGGAGATCCTCGGCACTGAGCTGGGTCAGGGAATCCTGTTCGAGGTTGCCGTGCACCTGGCCACCCTGTTCGCAATTCTGATTTACTACCGGCAGCGCGTTGCACGGCTGGCATACGGCACCGTGACACGCAACCGCCATGCACTGGAATACCTCGGCAAGCTGGCTCTGGGGACACTGCCAGCGGTTGCAGCGGCGCTGTTTTTGCGCAGCTGGATTGAGGCGCAGTTCAATTCGCTGCTGGTAGTGGGGATTTGCCTCATCGTCACCGGCTTTCTGGTATGGAGTACGCGCTTTAGTATCGCGGCGCTTGATGATCAGGGCAGCGATGAGCCAGGCTGGAGCGCCGCACTGCTGATCGGCTGTGTACAGGCAATAGCGATTCTGCCAGGAATTTCGCGCAGCGGCTCTACCGTAGCTGCCGGCCTTGCGCTGGGACTGCATCCGCTGGCGGCCGCAGAGTTCTCCTTCATGCTGGGCATGATCGCGATGGCCGGTGCCGGCGTCTTGCTGCTGCCCGAACTCACGAGTATTGATGCCAGTTTGCTCGGCAGCATTGCGGCAGGCTCGCTGGCAGCGTTGCTGAGCGGTCTGGCGGCATTGGTGGCCTTCGTCTGGCTGCTGCGCACACAGCGTTTTTATGCCTTTGCGTGGTACGCATGGATCGCCGGAGCCGCTACTATAGGCTGGTCACTACTCCAATAGCCTGCAAAATAACTACCAGAATATGGCTGACACACCGATTGCCGAACATCCTTGCCGCGTTCAGCCGGGACAGGTCATTGATCTCGATACCCGACCGACTCGCGACGAAACGCTTTACCCGATAACAAAATCGGCCGGCAAACAGCTCATGAAGCAGTATGCCCTGCGTATTGATGCGCTGCAGGACCAACTATATGCAGAAGGTAAACAACGCCTGCTGATCGTATTTCAGGCCATGGACACGGCCGGTAAAGACGGCACCATCCGGAGTGTCTTCGAAAAAATGGACCCGCAAGGGCTGAGCGTAGCCTCTTTCAAGCGTCCGAACACGCGCGAACTGGCGCATGACTACCTCTGGCGTGTGCACAAGCATGTGCCGGGCGATGGTCAGGTCACCATCTTCAATCGCAGCCACTACGAAGACATTATCGCAGTGCGGGTACGCAACATTTTCCCGCAGGAACGCTGGTCAAAACGTTACGAGCACATCGTGAATTTTGAGAAACTGCTCGCCGACGAAGGCACCACTATCCTGAAATTTTTTCTGCATATTTCTAAAGCCGAGCAGAAAGAACGAGAGCGCGCCCGGTTGGATGAAGCCTACATACACTGGAAATTCAACGCGGGCGATCTGGTTGATCGCGAATTATGGACGCAGGTCATGACAGCTTATGCAGATGTGCTGTCGCAAACCAGCACCAATTATGCACCCTGGTACATCATCCCGGCAGACCGCAAGTGGTATCGCAATTTGCTGGTTGCCGATATTCTTATTAAGACTCTTGAATCGCTGCATATGGTGTATCCGCCAATAAACTATGACCCGGCATCCGTGGTGATCGACTAGCTTGCTGACCTGCAACAACTCGCTATGAAACAGTTATTGATTCTTTTTGGGATAATTCTGGCCATTGTCTTTCTGACACTGGCCGGCGGCACTTTGTACCTCCTGTATGGCGATCTGAGCCGCTTCAAACCCCAGCTTGAGAGCGCGATCAGCGACGTTACCGGTCGCGAATTCCGCATAGCCGGAACATTTAAACCGGAAGTGCTGCCGATTTTGTCACTGGTGGTGGAAGACTTCTCGCTCGCCAATGCCGACTGGAGTGAAAGCGCTATTCAGGCGCAGGTGGGACACCTGACCGCGAAAGTCGACCCGTGGGCGCTGTGGTCAAACACCATTCGAATTGAAGAACTGCAACTGCGTGATGTTGAACTGCTCATCGAAACCGGGCCGGAACAGCAATCCAACCTGGACTTCCCGCGTGTCGCCGGTGCCGCGACCACAGACGATCCCGCTGCGCCCCCCGGTAAGCCGTTCACGATTGATCTCGCCTCTGCCGGAGTCATTAAACTGCGGGTGGTGCTGCGCAGCCCGGCAGCGACGGACACAGTTATTGCCCTGGATTCTTTGCAGGCATCAACCGACAGCGCAGGCAACCTGAATATTGCTGCCGCCGCCGAGATTGACAAACATCGCATTGAAACCACGGGTTTGGTGGGGCCGCTCAATGCGCTGCTAAAAGCGGATGTTTTCTCCGTAGACCTGACCGGCAACGCAGCGCCGGATGGAATGCCGCAGCTGCCGTATAGCGTGAAAAGTCGAATTACAGCGGCCGATACAATCGTGCGTCTGGATGAACTGGCAGCAACTATCGGCGCCAGCGACATATCCGGCACGGTAACCATCGACACCTCAGCCGCATTGTCACTGAGCGGCGAGTTGCGTTCGCGGCTGATAGATCTGACGGAATTCGCCACCGGCGACGAGACACCGGAAACGGCCGCAACGCCGCCAGCAGATCCGCCTGCGGACAGGATACTGAGTGACACTCCGCTGGATTACAGCCCACTGCGCCAGGGGCGCATAAATCTGGCCGCCAGCATCGACGAACTGCGCACCGGCGAGCAGGATTTCAGGGCGCTGGAGCTGGGCATTAATCTCGCCGACGGCAAACTGTCGCTGGACAACAGCTTCGCAATAAACGGCGGCGGGTCAGGCAATGGCACGGTGCAACTGAATGCCGCCACTGACCCGGCGGAACTGACCGTAGACATGAATATCAGCAGTCTGCCTGTAGCCCAGCTTTCCGGCAGCGACGCACCTGCTGAGAATATTCCCGCAGCAGACCTGAAAGTAGCTGTTACAGCGCTAGGCGCCAGCCCGCAAGCCCTGGCGGCATCCAGCAATGGCAAAATACATTTTGACCTTGGGGCCGGCCGGCTGGAAAACCGACTGCTGGAAACTGTCTCCGGCGATCTGGTTGCGCAATTGTTCGACGCGTTGAACCCTTTCGCCAAAAAAGAACCTTACTCGAAGCTGCAATGCGCCTATTTTGACCTGCAACTGACCGACGGGGTCGGCAAATTGCGAAATTTGGTCGTGCAGAGCAAGAAACTGCAGATCCTCGGCGAAGGCACGGTTGATCTCAATACGGAAAAACTCAGTATTACAT
>CAYGKB010000169.1:0-4024 GCA_964350425.1 uncultured Chromatiaceae bacterium
AATAGTCCGCCGAAACCATTGAGCAGAGCCAGGCCCAGAATGCCGCCGCCAATACCCAGCGGAATGGTTGTCATGATCAGCAACGGATAACCCCAGTGCCGCAGAATCGCCACCAACAGCAGATAGATGATCACCAGGGCAACAAGGTAATTGCCGAACAGTGCATCGCGGGTGGCGTCGAGCTGATCACTGGCGCCCGATATTTCGATACCCACACTCGACGGTATACTGCCGGCCGCCTGCAGTTTTCCCAGCACCTCATCGCGCACCAGCGCCACGCCTGTTTCCAGCGGCACATCGTCGGGAGGAATGATATTCAGCGTCACGGTGCGCCGACCATTCACACGCCGCACAGTGCCGGTATCCGCGGTTTCGCGGATATCTGCCAGCGCCGCCAGCGGCAGGACACTGCCTGCCGGTGTATAGACCGGCAAATCCCGGAGCGCGTCCAGCGTGCTGTCGGGGCCGGCCGGGCCATACAGATAGATATCAATCTTGTCGTCGTCCTGAAAAAACTCGTCGGCAAAGGCACCGTCAGTCAGTGCAGCCACGGCAACACCCAGATCGGCGGTTGACATGCCCAGTTCCTGCAGCCGCTCCCAATCGGGTCGCACCTCGACCAGCGGTTGCCCCAGTGTCAGGGAACTCGGATTGGTCTGAATACGCGGGTTGCCGAATACTTCCCGCGCCTTGTCGTAGCATGCCTGCGCGGTCGCAAGAATGGTTTGCAGGGAAGGCCCGGAAATATCGAGATTGATACTGCGTGTGCCACCGTCATTACTGGTAATGATGGAGCCGCGTGACACAAAAGCGCGCATACCCGGATACTGACTGAACTCAGCCTCCAGCACCTGCATCACCACATCCACATCACTGCGGTTTACCGGCTCGGTAATAATCCGCATGCCATTCGGCTCAACCCGCAGGTTGATATAGCGCAGCGGCGGCATAGCCGCATCGGTCGCCGGCTGCTTCGCATCGTCATTCACGTATGGCAGGAACTTGTCCCTGATCTGCAGCGATATCTCTTCCATAGTTGCCAGGTTGTAGCCGGGCGGCGCATTCATGCGCGCAAAGACCTTGGGCTCTTCGCCCTCCGGCAGGTACTCGGCCGGCGGCATAAACAGCACGATTACCAGCAAACTGCCACCGAAAACGGCGCCCACCGTGCTCCATCTGCGCTTCCCGGTGGCCAGCAACCACTCTATTCTCTTCAGCCACCATGATTGGCGGTTCGACTGGCTGTGCGCGGCGGAACTCAGCTCATCGCCCAGACTGAAATGCGCGCAGGCGGCCGGCACCAGTGTCACCGCCACCAGCATCGAGGCAAGAATCGATACTGAAATAGCGATGGCGATATCGGAATAAAGCTGGCCTGCCTCTTCCTGCACAAACAGGATGGGCGTAAACACCAGTATGGTGGTAAGGGTGGCTGCGAGCACGGCGGACCAGATGGCAGCCACACCGGCCATAGCGGCTTCCGCCTTGCTGCGCCCGCGGCTGCGTTCCAGCGCGATGCTTTCCAGCGCAACAATACTGTTGTCCAGCGTCATGCCGATGGCGAATGCAATACCCGCGAGCGAAATCACATTGATAGTGCGTTCCGCAATCAGCAGCCCGATAAACCCCGCGATGGTGCAGATGGGGATGCCTGCCACGCCGATAGCGGTAACCCGCACGGAACGCAGAAAGAGATACATAACCAGCGTGGCGAATAAAGCGCCGATCATGAGGTTGGTCCAGACATTGCGGATCGAATCCTGGACATAAACCACATCATCCGCGATCAGATCGATTTCCAGCCCCATCGGTGCCATCAGTTCTGTATTGATAGCAGCCACGGTCTCCAGCATTTGTTCTTTAATGTCGATGACATTGGAACCGGCCTCGCGCCGCACCGACAGGTTGATCATCGGCTCGCCGTTGAGATAGGCGAGCGTGCGATTTTCGAAATGATCCAGCCGAACCTCGGCAACGTCCGACAGCCTGATCAACGCGTCAGCCCGCTGCGCGATAATCGTGTCCCGCAAGTCCGCAAGCTGACTGAAGCGACCCACCGTGCGCAGCAGATAGCGGCGCTTGCCGCTGTCGATTTCACCAGCCGAAACATCCCGGTTGCGAGCCTGGATCGCAGTGCGCACGTCGGCGATGGTGAGGCGCCGATTAGCCAGTGCAATCGGGTCTACCAGCACCTGAATCTGCCGCTCGGCACCGCCCCTCACCTGCACTTCCGAGACACCCGGCACGCTCGACATGCGCGGCCGGACATTGTCTTCCACAAAATCGCTGAGCAGATCCAGGTCAAGCTGACGCGGGTTTCCGGGCAGCGGCGAGACCCGAAAAAACATGAAGGCATTGGCCGAAAACGAAGATGTGAATACCTGCGGCTCGTTGGTGGTTAGCGGATAGGAAGGCACCTGGTTGAGGGCATTGTTGACCCGTATCAGGGTGTCCGTCATATCCACGCCAAAGGGAAAATCGAGCTCTATCTGCGCCTGGCCGCTGGAAGCCGTTGCTTCAAGACGCTGCAGGTTGGGAATATTGCGCAGGTATTCTTCCTGCTCGATGAGGATTTCTTTTTCGACATCCTGTGGCGTAGCGCCCGGCCAGGTGGTGCGGACCGAAATGGTGCGGACTTCAAGATCCGGAATCATCTGCACCGGGATGCGCAATGCCGCCAGTACGCCTAACACCAGCAGAATCAGGACGCCGACCGTCAGGACAATACCATTGCGTAACAGGCCGGCAAGGATCATTGGTGCGGACTCACATTCAGCTTCAGCGCACTTCGACCGACTGGCCGTCGCGCAGCGCTTCATTACCGCGGACAACAATTACTCGACCGGCCTGCAGGCCCGAGCGAACTTCGACCTGCCCATCGAAAACCTGTCCCAGGCTGACCAGTCGTTCGCGCGCCACCGTGCGCGCGTCTTGTTGTTCTACCACCCAGACAACCGTGCGGCCATCCGGGTAGCGCAGAATGGCATCGCGCGGCACCACCACGCCTGTATAACCCTGGTCTACCGCTATGCGCATGCGCGCTGACATGCCCGGCATCATGCCCACCGGGACCACATCGCTCGCGACCACGCGCAGCAGGAAAGTGCGGTCACCCGGATCACTGACCGGTACGATGGCGACAATGCGGCCGGGGAATTCCTGATCGGGCAGGCTGTCCACGCTCAGGGTCACCGGCTGGCCGGCTGCCAGCCCGCGAAAGTCAGCCTGCGGCAGGCGGAAATCAAATTGCAGGTTGTCTGTCGCAACCAGTCGCAACAGGGCATCGCCCGGATTGACCCATTCGCCGACCTCCGCACTGCGCTCAGTGACCACGCCGCTGAAAGGCGCGCGCACGGTATGGCGCGCAACGATCTCCTCATACTGACTAACCCGCGCAGCGGCGGCAGCCAGACTGGCCTCCAGCACAGCAACTTCGGCCCGGCGGGATTCGATTTCGGTGGCAGCAATGACCCCCTGCTCGCCGCCGAGACGCTCCGCCTCCTGGTAGCGGCGCCGGGCATCCTGCAAGGCATTGCGGGTTTCCTCAAGGTTTGCCCGCACGCCCTGCAGCTCGAATCTTGCCAGGTCGGCATCCAGTTCAACCAGCTTGTCGCCGGTGGCCACAACATCACCGATGTCCACGGCAAACCGTGCTATCAGTCCGCCGGCGGCGGTAGACAGTAAGGCGGCGCGCGGCGAGGTAATACCACCGGTTGCCCGGATCATCCGGTAAATGGGCTGCATCTCGCTGTTGGCCACCGCAACCAGCGCATCCTGAGCCGGCAACGGTTGCGTGCCGGACACAGCGAGCAGCAAGACTGCACCCAGCGGGTAGCTAGCGCCGATCCGGCGCATTAATGCAACGATGCGTATCGAGACAATAGCGCGCATGGCAGCGAATCTACCTTCCGAACTGAAACAGTGAGCCTGCCGGACCTGACGGTCACGGCGTTATTGTTGCTGTTGTAGTTATGGCGGAGAAGGAGGGATTCGAACCCTCGAAGGGCGTTAACCCTTACTCCCT
>CAYGKB010000170.1:0-3980 GCA_964350425.1 uncultured Chromatiaceae bacterium
ACGTTTGGTATGACACTGAAGCAAACGATGGCCGCTTCGTGCGCGAAGACGCGGGGTTTCGCAACTGGGTTACGACCGACGGCAGCGCCGGCCCGTCCGGCGAAAGCGGCTTCAAGGCCGAAGCAGGGCGCTATCACCTGTATGTGTCGCTGGCGTGTCCGTGGGCGCATCGCACCATCATCATGCGTCAGCTTAAGGGCCTGGAGGATATCGTGTCGATGTCAGTGGTGAACGCCTATATGGGGCCCGAAGGCTGGACCTTCGAGCCGGGTGCGGGCGTGGTGGCTGATGATGTGAACGGCGCATCCCGTTTGCACCAGATATATACGGCCGCCAAGGCTGATTACACCGGCCGGGTGACTGTGCCGGTACTGTGGGACAAACAACGCAACACCATCGTCTCGAATGAGTCCGCCGAAATTCTGCGCATGTTTAACAGCGCGTTTGATGGTGTCGGTGCACTGCCGGGTGACTATTACCCGACGGAATTGCGCGCGGCAATCGATGAGCTCAATGAATTTATATATCCCAACGTAAACAACGGCGTTTATCGTGCGGGCTTTGCCACCGGTCAGGATGCCTACAGCGAGGCTGTAAAAGATTTATTCGGCGCACTGGACGAACTGGAAGCCAGGCTTGCGGCGCGGCGTTATCTGACCGGCGATCGGATTACCGAGGCTGACTGGCGCTTGTTCACCACCCTGGTGCGTTTTGACCCGGTGTATGTCGGGCATTTTAAGTGCAATATCCGGCGGCTGCAGGATTACCCGAACCTGTGGGGCTATGTGCGGGACCTGTTCCAGCAGCCCGGGGTCGCGGCGACCGTTGATATCGACTACATAAA
The DNA here is from genome assembly GCA_964350425.1 of uncultured Chromatiaceae bacterium. Classification (GTDB taxonomy): domain Bacteria; phylum Pseudomonadota; class Gammaproteobacteria; order Steroidobacterales. The sequence continues at coordinate 845 of CAYGKB010000170.1, forward strand.
AGCACACTACTACCGCAGCCAGATTACGGTGAACCCCACGGGTATTGTCCCGGTCGGGCCGGAGATTGACTACGCGACTTCACACGGTCGCGAAGCGCTGGAGCAGGCGGCATGACCGAGGTGAAACGGCGGCATGACCTATTAACGCCGCGGCAGGACGCAGAAGCGTTGTGGTTTGATTTGCCGTATATTTGAGCCAACTTCCGCAAGCGGTGCTCAGATGATCAAGCCCTGGCGTGCGACCTGCATGCAGGTTTACTGCAACCTCGTTAACAGCGCGACAAATCGCGCTGAGGCGATGGTGATCGTGAATCGTTCTATTGATCGCTAAATTGAACTGCTGCGCGGCGTTGCGCGGCAGTGGCCGCCGCAGACCGGTACGCCGAGGCTTGTCTGGTGGCGATGATTTAAAGACATGGTAACTTACCGGCCTGTTTCCTGACGCATTGAATAAATAAAGGTAGGCGATGAGCGATTGCAGACGAAAAACCCTGATTATGCTGGCGGTATGCCTGACCTGTTTTGCAAATGCGGCTTTCGCCGAGCGCACGGTCGGTGTGTTGTTCGTGGTGCATGGCGGTTCGGAGGAGAATGACCTCGGCAATACGTTTGACAATTCCCTGCAGTTTTTCCAGTACGACCCGAATAACGTGGTCTACAACATGGTGATATGGAATCCGCGGGCCTGGCCTGCGGTTGTGAAGCAGACCGACAGTCAGGACTACGCCAACGCGTCGACCCAGTACAAGAAGTACAGCTTTCAGAACGCCCGCATAGGTGGCAAGGATCCGGCGCCTGACGTGACCGATCGCCAGTTTGAGGAAATGACCCGGCAGCTCGAGGCGCTTGGCAAAAAGCGGGGCATTCGCTTCGTAACCGATATGGCCAACTGGCTTGGCTCGCAAACCTACATACATCGCCTGGCCTGGCCCCGGCACATGTACAACTCGCAGATCGGCAACGATGTGGTACTGAATTATTGTGGCAGTGAGAAAGACGGCGGGCCGTGGGATCACTGTGACCCGGAACGCTATAACATCGACGGGCCGGGCGAACGGCTGCTCAAGCGCGGCGCCGAAGAACTTATCATGGTGGACCTCACTACCTCCGGTGTGCGTTTCTGGAAGACCTACGACGTGGTCGCAATGACGCGGCGGATGGTTGATGACTGGAACGAGCGCAACGGGACAGATGTTCAGGTGCGCTGGGTAAATGACCCAACTGATCTGATGCGCGAGAGCTACCCGACAGAGCCGGCCAACTGGACCCGCTCGGCAGGCCCGCCGGTTGTTAACCCGCAGGTTCCGCTGGCAGGTCGGCCGAACCCGTTGATTGAGGACCCGCTGCTGATCAACAGCATGGTTGACGGCATCATTGCGGGCATGAATCCGCGCGTCGATCCGGCCAAAACCGCGGTACTGATCGTCAACCATTCGATTCGGGACGGCAACCAGGCCTATGACCCGAAAGTGAACGACACCGTGCTGATGGATGGCCTGGTCAAGCAGGAGTTGTTGCGGCGCTTTCCGCAAATGAAGGCGGACAATGTACTGGGTAGCTGGATGGGTTTACGTGAGGCTAACCCGAACGTGGAAGTTCGCCGTAAAGGCGGCAACAACTTTGAGCGCACCCGCGAGATGCGTGGTGAAAGTCTCGGCAACGCGTGGCTATACCTTAGCGACCGGCAAATGCCGGGCGGTGATCACCAGTATCGTTACTGGGAGGCTCTCGACATATTTCGCCAGCGCGGCGATGTCGAGCACATAGTTGTCGCCTTTACGCAGATTGTCACGGACAGCGTGCTGAACCTGGTTGAATTGCCCAACCAGATCGCCAAGGAGATTGGCTGGAAAAACTGGCTGCGCGCTGCAGATCTCGATTATGAAACCTACCCGGAAGTCGGGCACCCGTTCGCAGACTACTGGGGTGTCTGGGTGGAACCGTTCTGCAAAGTTATTGACGGTCCTGCGGATGCAACCGAGCCATGTTGTTTCGTGATGGGCGGCTGCGGTGGCAGTCAGCCTTATCCGCCATTGCGACAGACACCCATTGATAAGAAGCGGCAGGACACCGATCCTTCGCTGGCCTTCGATATCTCTGCCTATGGCCTGCTTGGCTATGAGCAGAGCAAAGGTCCGCCGAGTGACGGCATGCCCGTGCAAGGGCAGTATCGCGGCACCTGGGAGCTGTGGCGGCCGGCAAACGACGATCCGCGTATCGGCAAACTGCTGGCTACACAGGTCGTCAGCCTGCTCGATCAGGGAGCGCAATAATGAGCAAAAATACCGAAATTAAGCCCGGACTTACGCGGCGCAAGCTGCTGCAATCGGCAGCCGCTGCGGTGCCGGTTTCGCTGGCGGGTTGCGTTAGCCTCTCAGGTGACAACCGTGCTGATGACAAGGTTCCGCTGGTTCGTAACAGTGACCCGGTCGCGCTGGCGGTGGCCTATTACTCGGATACGCGTGAAGTTGATGCGGCAAATCCCCTCGCTGCCAGTCATGATGTCAGCCAGAAGTGCGCCAATTGTATTCACGGGCGCGGTACCGACGGACCGGATCGTATTGTGTGCGGAACCTTTCCGGGGCGCCGTGTCAGCCCGGATGGCTGGTGCAGTATCTGGGCGCAGGGATAAAGCGCGCCCGGTCAGTCCTGCATTGATACCAGTTCATTCGGCGCACGGTAACCGGTGCGCCGGCGGATCGCTATGGCGCCAGTCATGACCAGCAGGTTGATCACGCCGACCATGACAAAAGGTGCGCCCGGCATCCATGCATCAAAGACGAAGCCGCCGACGACGGCGATGGTCAGGGTGCCGATTGAGCCGCACAGGTTAAACAGGCCAACCACTGCGCCGCGAACTTTCACGGCTGCTTCCTGACCTACCACGGCAGCACCTGACAGAATAGCTGCTGACTCGCCCATGCCCAGCATCAGCGCTGCGGGAATAAAGATCAGTGCCAGCGGATCGGGCGAGAAACCGACCCACAGGTAGGCAACTCCGGCAATGCCCATGGCCGTGGCCATGCCCGTCAGGCGATCAACCTTGTCGATGAAATAGCCGACCACCGGCGAGAACAGCAATTGCGCAACGCTGACCATAACGGACAGCATGCCGGCTTTCGCCACCGCTTCGGGC
>CAYGKB010000171.1:0-3971 GCA_964350425.1 uncultured Chromatiaceae bacterium
CGGATGAGACGAGAACTATGTCCAGAATTGCAAACAAACCGGTTGAGTTGCCCAAAGGCGTTGAACTGAACCTGGCTGGTCAGGAAATCAAGGCCAAGGGCCCCAAGGGCGAGCTCAGCATGAGCCTGCACCCCGAGGTGGAACTGAATATCGAAGACGGTTCAGCCAAGGTAGCGGCCAAAAGCGGCAGTAAGTTCGCGATTGCCATGTCCGGCACCACCCGCGCGTTGCTGAACAATCTTGTGACCGGCGTGAACGCCGGTTTTGAGAAAAAGCTGGAACTGGTTGGTGTGGGTTATCGCGCCAAGGCTGCAGGCAAAAACCTGAACCTGACGCTGGGCTTCTCGCATGCGGTTGATTACGCGGTGCCGGAAGGCATCAGCATCGAAACGCCGAGCCAGACGGAAATAGTTGTCTCGGGTATTGATAAGCAGAAGGTCGGCCAGGTGGCCGCAGAGATTCGTGCTTACCGTCCGCCGGAGCCCTACAAGGGCAAAGGCGTGCGTTATTCCGACGAGCACGTGGTGCGTAAGGAAGCCAAGAAGAAGTAGGCATCAGATATGGATAAGAAACAAAGCAGACAGCGCCGCGCCCGCAAAGCGCGTGCACGTATCCGCGAACTCGGTGTGCCGCGACTGTCGGTGCACCGCACGCCGCGGCACATTTATGCGCAGGTTATTGCTGCTGACGGGGGCACCGTGCTTGCCAGTGTTGCCACCACGCAGAGTGATGTCGCCAAGGGCCTGAAAAGCACCGGTGGCGTAGAAGCAGCGCAGGCGGTTGGCAAGGCGATTGCAGAAAAAGCCAAATCAGCCGGTATTGAACAGGTGGCTTTCGACCGTTCGGGTTTCCGTTATCACGGTCGGGTCAAGGCGCTGGCAGATGCCGCGCGCGAAAACGGTCTGCGGGTTTAGGCAGAGCGATATATAAGAAGCCAAAGGTAACTTAAGAATGGCGAAACAAGATCGACAGGATTCGGGCGACGATTTCATTGAGAAGCTCGTTGCGGTTAACCGCGTAGCCAAGGTAGTCAAAGGCGGCCGCCAGTTCGGCTTTACCGCGCTGACCGTGGTGGGTGACGGTAAGGGCCGCGTCGGTTTCGGTTACGGCAAGGCACGTGAAGTGCCGCTGGCTATTCAGAAAGCCATGCAGGCTGCCCGTAATCACCTGGAACGGGTGGCGCTGAAAGACGACACCCTGCATTACGAAATGATCGGTCGGCATGGGGCCACCAAGGTCTACATGCAGCCCGCTTCAGAAGGTACCGGCGTTATTGCCGGCGGTGCCATGCGCGCGGTTTTCGAAGCCGCCGGTGTGCGCAACGTGCTGGCGAAGAGCTACGGCTCGCGTAATCCCATTAACCTGGTGCGCGCAACGATTAACGCCCTGCGCGGTGCCCAGTCGCCGGAGCGCATTGCCGCCAAACGCGGCAAAGCCGTTGCCGACATTGTGGGCTGAACCGAGAGCCGATTTAAGAGAACACGGAAATGTCCAACAAAGTCAAAGTCACGCTTATCAAGAGTCGTCACGGACGTCTCAAGAATCACCAGGCCTGCGTGGCAGGGCTGGGCCTGCGGCGTATTAATCACAGCGTGATCGTCGATGACACGCCGGAGAACCGCGGCATGATCAACAAGGTCTCTTACCTGCTGCGGGTTGAGGACGCGTAACCATGAAACTGAACAGCATCAGTCCGGCACCCGGCTCCAGGCCGACGGGCAAACGACTCGGCCGCGGCCATGCCGCCGGTCAGGGCAAGACCTGCGGCCGCGGCCAGAAGGGCCAGAAGTCGCGTTCCGGCGGTTTCCACAAAGTGGGATTTGAAGGCGGCCAGATGCCGATTCAGCGGCGCCTGCCCAAAGTGGGCTTCCGCTCGGCCAAGTCGCGCTCTTATGCCGAGATTCGTCTCGACGAACTGGCACACGTGGAAGACGACGTGATTGACCTGCTGGCGCTGAAGCGTGCCAGCATCATTCCGCAGCAGACCACCCGTGCGAAGGTGTTTGCCAGCGGCGAAATCAGCAAAGCCGTCAAGCTCAAAGGCGTAAGCGTCACCAAGGGTGCGCGCGCAGCCATCGAGAAGGCCGGCGGCTCTGTTGAAGATTAACGACACACGATTACGACGACAGGTCGTCAGGTAAGACACAGTGGCAAAAGGCAATCTGGTTAATCCGGCTGCAGCACTCGGCGAAGCATCGCGTTTCGCTGACCTGCGTGCGCGCCTGCTGTTTCTGGCCGGAGCCCTTATCGTCTATCGCATCGGCACCTTTATACCGGTGCCGGGTATCGACCCGGTAGCGCTGGAGCAGTTCTTCCAGGAGCAGTCCGGAACCATCCTGAGCATGTTCAACATGTTCTCCGGTGGCGCTCTGGAGCGGCTGAGTATTTTTGCCCTCGGCATCATGCCGTACATTTCTGCGTCCATCATTATGCAGATGGCCGGCGTGGTGGTGCCCACCGTCGCCCAGTGGAAGAAAGAGGGTGAGTCCGGTCGCCGCAAAATTACCCAGTACACCCGTTATGGCACCGTGCTGCTGGCGACCGCGCAGGCTTTTGGCGCCTCGGTGGCTTTCCAGAACCAGGGCGTGGTGATCGCACCGGGTCCGAATTTCGTGTTCACCGCTGCGGTAACGCTGGTTACCGGCACCGTGTTCCTGATGTGGCTGGGCGAACAGATTACCGAGCGCGGCATCGGCAACGGTATCTCCATGATCATTCTTTCCAGCATCATTGCCGGGCTGCCGTCAGCCATCGGCGGTACGCTGGAACTGGTGAATACCGGTGAAATGTCGCCGGCACTGGCGCTGGTGCTGATCATGCTGGTGCTCGGCGTGACCTATTTCGTGGTCTACATGGAGCGCGGCCAGCGCCGCATTGCCGTCAACTATGCCAAGCGGCAACAGGGGCGGCGCATGGTGCAGGGTCAGACCACGCACCTGCCGTTCAAGATCAACATGTCGGGCGTAATCCCGCCGATCTTTGCGTCCAGCCTGATCCTGTTTCCGGCCACCATCGCCGGCTGGGTCGGCACCAACCCGAACTTCGAGTGGCTGCAGACATTTGCCGCCCGGCTCGCGCCCGGTCAGCCGATCTACATACTTATGTATGCCGGCCTGATCGTGTTTTTCTGTTTCTTTTATACCGCGCTGGTCTTTAACTCGCGCGACACCGCCGACAACCTGAAACGGTCCGGCGGTTTTATTCCGGGTATCCGGCCGGGGCGGCAGACCGCCGAGTACATTGATAACGTGCTCACCAAGCTGACTTTCTGGGGCGCGATGTACATCACCGCCGTGTGTCTGCTACCGGAATTCATGATTTTGTACGCGCAGGTGCCGTTTTACTTCGGCGGTACCTCGCTGCTGATTATTGTGGTGGTCACCATGGATTTCATGGCGCAGTTGCAGGGCCACATGATGTCGCATCAGTACGAAGGCCTGTTGAAGAAGGCCAATATGCGCGGTTACGGCCGCGCCGGGCAGATCCGCTGATCGTCGCGGTAGCTGCCGAAGGAATTTTTGGAGAGAACGATGAAAGTTCGAGCATCAGTCAAGAAGATCTGCAGAAACTGCAAGATCATTCGCAGAAAAGGCGTACTGCGCGTTATTTGTACCGACAAACGGCACAAACAGCGTCAGGGTTGAGAGCGCGGAGAATATAGATGGCCCGTATTGCAGGCATAAACATCCCCTTAAACAAGCACGTAGTGGTTGCGCTGACGAGCATCTACGGCATTGGCAACACGCTGTCGCGGGGCATTTGTGAATCGGCCCAGGTGGCCCCGGAAACCAAGGTGAAAGACCTGAGTGAGCCGGAAGTGGAGCGCCTGCGCAACGAGGTGGCCCGGTTCAGCGTCGAAGGTGATCTGCGCCGCGAAGGCGCCATGGCGATCAAACGACTGATGGATCTCGGCTGTTACCGCGGCATCCGGCATCGCCGCGGCCTGCCGCTGCGCGGCCAGCGTACCAAGA
>CAYGKB010000172.1:0-3948 GCA_964350425.1 uncultured Chromatiaceae bacterium
TGACCGAATACGACAAAGCCGGCTATATCCGCGAACGCACCGGCGCCATCCTGCCTAACGTTGCGCCTTCCAATATTTACCCCACCAAGGACGACAGCTTTATTCTGATCGCCGCCAACCAGGACACCGTCTTCCGCCGCCTGACCGAGGCCATGGGCCAGCCCGAACTGGCCGACAATGAACGTTATGCCACCCACACGGCGCGCGGCGCCGTGCAGCAGGAACTTGACGACCTGATTACCGAATGGACTCTTACCATTGACGCAGCCGAGCTCGAACGACTGATGGAGGAGTACGGCATCCCGTCCGGCAAGATATACACAACGCCCGATATGCTGGAAGACGCCCATTTCCGGGCACGCGAGGCCATCGTCACCACCATGCATCCGCAGTTCGGCGAACTGAAAATGCAAAACGTGGCACCAAAATTGTCGAAAACCCCCGGCGGCATCCGTCGTCCCGGACCTGAACTCGGGGAGCACAACGAGGAAATATACGGCCAGCTGCTCAAACTGAGCACCGAGCAGATGACGGAACTCAGCGACAAAGGCATCATCTAGGCTCGCGTCATGCTCGGAGACATTCGCAGAGTCACCGTGTCTGCCACGGATCTGGGGGCCGTTGAGCACGCTTACGGTGAATATCTTGAATACCGGGTAACCGGCCGCGGCGAGGTCAGCGAAACCATGGCCGCCGCCTGGGGGTCTCCGGCAGCAGCCGGTGCAGCAACCCTGCTGATGCAGCCGGCCGCCGGTGACGATTTTGAATTCCGCTTCGTAGCCACGCCTGCCTACCCTGACTACGTGCCACTGACCACCTACGGCTGGAATGCATCAGAAATCATGGTGCAGAACGTGGATGCCATGGCCGAGCGCGTTGCCGGCTCGCCGTTCGAAATTGTTGGCGAACCGCGCGATCTGTCTTTCAGCGACGACATCCGGGCCATGCAACTGCGCGGACCCGCCGATGAAATCATTTACCTGACCGAATTCAAGAACCCGGTGCCGGGACTGACAGTGCCTGTCGCCCGCTCAGCGGTGGACCGCACTTTCATCGTGATACTGGGTGGTGCCAGCATGGACGGGCTGCAGGACTACTATCACCAGACCTTCGGCATCGCCAAAGCGCCGCCGGTGGAGTCGCGGGTGACCATGCTGTCAAAGGCCCTGGGGGTATCCATTGAAACCCTGTATCCGATTGCGGCACTGGGCCTGCAGGGCGAATCGCTCATTGAGGTTGATGAAATGCCCGCCCAGGTCGGCCCGCGCCCCCGGCATGCCGGGCACCTGCCGCCCGGCATTGCCATGGTGGGTTTTGCCTGTGATGCTGTGCCGGCTGGTGCTGCCGTCGCCGAACCCGGCGTCGCCGTCATGACCGGCGCGACCGGTGAGCTGATAGAACTGTTCGATACCGCCAAATAACTCGCCTGAGCTTTATCCTATAAATCTATATTTTTAAAGCTAAAGTTAGTCCATCTCCTATCGGCACCAGCGACAGGTGCCAGCGGCGATCAGCATGCATGGCCAGGTTTACGGCACGAATGGCCATGGTATCCGCGTCAGTGCTGGCCGCATCCGTCACCGCCCCGTCCCACAGCACATTGTCAATCATGAGCAGACCACCCGGGCGCAGCAGCGTATGGGCATGCTCGATGTAGTCCTGATAGGCGGTTTTATCGGCATCCACAAACACGGCATCAAAGCTACCCGCGGCACGCGTTTGCAGCTCTTGCAGCGATTGCACCGCCGGCGCCAGCAGCAGATGCACCCGCTCGGCCACTCCGGCCTGCTGCCAGTAACGCCGCGCCACTGCGGTCCATTCTTCGCTGATATCCAGGGCATAGACTTCACTGTCATCCGGCATTGCCAGAGCGGCAGCCAGGGCACTGTAGCCGGTAAATGTGCCGACCTCGAGATAGCGCCGCGCGCCCATCAGCCGCAGCAGCAGCGCCATGAACTGACCCTGCTCGGGTGCTATCTGCATGCGCGCCATATCCAGTTGCGCGGTTTCTTCGCGCAGCCTGCGCAGTACCGCAGGCTCCCGCAGGGACACTGTCTGCATATAGGCAGCCAGTTCGTCGCTAAGTTGAATGGTGCTGTTACTCATACTGATCCCCTTGGTTGAGCGTCCGCGAAATCCTGCATAACCCCGGCAACAGGCCGGTTTAGGCTACAATCGCGGCCGGTCGCAATAACCTGAAGCGAAGGATAGCCTGTTCCATGGAAGCCGACACCACTGCACAGTTGCTGATACTGGTACCGCTGCTGCTGGCTGCCGGTGCTTTTGCGGGCATGCTGGCAGGTCTGCTGGGCGTCGGCGGCGGCATCGTTGTGGTACCCGCGCTGTACTATATTTTCGGCTACCTGGAGGTGGCCGATGCTGTCCGCATGCATCTCGCCGTCGGCACCTCACTGGCTACGATCATCCCCACCAGCATCCGTTCGGTGCGCGCACATCAGAGCCGCGGCAGTTTTGATGCCGGCCTGTTCAGGAGCTGGATGCCCGGCATCGTCGCGGGTGTAGTCTGCGGCACATGGCTGGCCACTCTGGCGGACTTTGCCACCCTCACCACGGTGTTTGCGGTCGTTGCAACATTGGTTGCGGTATACATGGCGCTTGGCAGCCCTAACTGGCAACTGGCTGACAAGCTGCCGTCGTGGCCGGTGTGCCAGCTGCTGGCCGCAGCCATCGGCACTGTCTCCGCCATGATGGGCATAGGCGGCGGCACCATGTCGGTACCCCTGCTAAATCTTTACGGAGTGCCAATTCACCGCGCTGTCGGCACCTCGGCTGGCTTCGGGCTGATCATCGCCATACCCGGTACGCTGGGATTCGTGCTGGGAGGCTGGACGGTCACTGGTCTGCCACCGTTCAGTCTGGGCTACGTTAACTTGCTGGGCCTGACGCTGATCGTGCCCATGACGGTACTTACGGTACCGGCAGGTGCCCGCCTGGCGCATTCACTGAGCGTGACAGGATTGCGACGGGCTTTTGCGGTTTTTCTCGGCTTTACGGCGCTGCGGATGTTTATCGATATTGCCGGGCAATAACCGCGGCTAGTTGTTGTCCGCAACCTCGGCCTGAAAACCATCCATGTCATCGGTAATTTCGATCTGGCAGGCCAGTCTGCTGTTGTCCCGGCGATCGTCCGTAGAATCCAGCATGGCATCTTCGTATTCGTCCATGGCCGGCAGCTTCGCCAGCCACTCCGGCGCTACGTAGATGTGACACGTGGCACAGGCGCAGCAACCCCCGCAATCGGCCTTGATACCGTTTACCTCTTTAACCATGGCGGCTTCCATTACGGAATATCCGCTGTAGGCTTCCACGACGGTTTCGGAACCGTCGGGGGATTTAAAAGTAAGGCGTGGCATTAACTGTCGGCAGCAGCTTCGGCGCGAGCGCGCTGCAGGTTCTCGAGCGACTCCTGTAACTGGCGCACGCGCTCCAGTTCGTTGTCGACGTACTTGATCCAGTTACGCGCGTCCTTGGCAGCCTTTTCGAAGCGTGCGGCAGACTGGAACGACCGGCGCGCGGCTGACAGCGACTTGGTCTCAACCTGGCACATACCCAGGATAAGCCAGGTATTGCCCGGGTACTTGAGCTTGCCCTTGTCAATAGCGGTGCGCGACGAATCGATACAGGTCTTGTACTCGCTCAGGTTGAAATACGACTGCGCCAGACGGGCATACAATTCGCCGTCATCTGACAGCTTGGCGGCTTCCTGCAACGGGCCGATGGCGCGCCGATCTTCCTGCGCCATCTGCCAGGCCTGGGACAACAGGCGATAATTGCGCACGTTCTTCTCGATGCTGCCGTCGGCCAGGCCCTTCTCCAGAACCTTGGCGCCCTTATAGGGCACTTCGGCCTGCATGAATAGCTGCGCCATCTGTACCAGTTCCGCACTGCGCTCCAGCAGACCCTGATCATGGGCCGCCTCATAAGCTG
>CAYGKB010000173.1:0-3947 GCA_964350425.1 uncultured Chromatiaceae bacterium
TGGACTTCAGCGTGTTGCAGCCGCAACCGGGCGATGAGCCGCGGCCGGTGTTTTCGTTTATGGGTGCGCGCAGCGAGCATCCGCTGCAGGTGTCGTGTCACATCACGCATACCAATGCGCAAACGCATGCCATCATTCGTGCGGGTCTGGACCGTTCGCCGATGTTTACCGGCGTAATAGACGGCATTGGCCCGCGTTACTGTCCGTCCATTGAAGACAAGATCACGCGGTTTGCTGAACGCGACAGTCATCAGATCTTTCTGGAACCCGAAGGGCTGCACACACACGAACTCTATCCCAACGGCATTTCAACCAGCCTGCCCTACGATGTGCAGGAAGCTTTTGTGCATTCCATGCGCGGTCTGGAAAAAGCCCGCATAACCCGGCCGGGTTATGCCATCGAATACGACTACTTCGATCCGCGCGGATTGCACCACACGCTGGAAAACAAAACCCTCGCTAACCTTTGGTTCGCCGGTCAGATCAATGGCACCACCGGCTATGAAGAGGCGGGTGCGCAGGGCATTCTGGCCGGTATCAACGCTGCGCGGCGTGCCCGGGGCGAGGACGGCTGGTATCCCGGTCGCGAGCAGGCCTACATAGGTGTACTGGTTGATGACCTGGTCACGCGCGGCACTCAGGAACCCTATCGCATGTTCACCAGCCGCGCCGAATATCGCCTGTTGCTGCGCGAAGATAATGCTGATGAGCGGCTGACACCGGTCGGCCGCGAGCTGGGCGTGGTCGGTGCAGAGCGCTGGCAGCTATATACGGCCAAGCGCGAACGCATAGCGCAGGAAGAGCAGCGTCTGGCGGGCACCGTGGTGCAGCCGCATGATCTCAGCGAAGCGCAGATAGCGACGCTGGGCAAAAAGTTGTCACGCGATCACAAGGCGCTGGATTTGCTGAAACGGCCGGAGTTCAGTCATGCATTCCTGACCGACATTGCCACGGTTGGTCCGCGTGAAGTACCGGCAGGCGAAACCATTGAACTCGGTGAACAAATTGTCGCGCAGATCGAAATTGCAGCACGTTATGCCGGCTATCTGAACCGCCAGGAGCAGGAGATCGAGCGCAACCGCAACAATGAAAAAACTGCATTGCCTGCCGATCTCAACTACAGCGATGTGCTGGGATTATCAAATGAGGTGCGGCAAAAACTCAGCGAGGTGCAGCCGGCTACCGTTGGCCAGGCGTCACGCATCCCCGGCATGACGCCGGCGGCCGTGTCGTTATTACTGGTGCATCTTAAAAAGCAGCGGCTGCGCAATACTGCCGACTCGTCCGGCGCAGCGGATCTGAAATCCGCATGATGGCCACGCGCCTGGCGGGCCTGCTTGCCTGCACTTTGTTAATGGCCTGCAGTGGCGGCTCGGATGAGCCTGCCGCCATGCGTGATTATGGCCAGATCGGCGGACCTTCAGGCACCGAGCTCGCAGCTGAGCAGGTACTGCACCGGGATAACGAAGCCGAACCGCAGACGCTCGACCCGCATCGGTCCCAGGGTGTGCCGGCCAGCCGCGTGTTACAGGATGTATATGAACCGCTGGTTGCGGAAGCACCTAACGGGGATTTGGTGCCCGGCGCGGCGGCATCCTGGCGCATCAGCGAGGACGGCCGCGTGTACACTTTTAACATGCGTGCCGACGGCCGCTGGAGCAACGGCGATCCGGTTACCGCCCATGACTGGGTATTCAGCCTGCGGCGCGGCGTCGACCCGGCCACGCTATCGGTATACAGCGGCATTCTGTTTCCCATCAAAAACGCCATCGCCGTCAACAATGGCGATTTGCCGCCCGAGGCGCTGGGCGTGCGCGCCATTGACGACCTGACTCTGGAAATTACGCTTGCCAATCCGACGCCCTATTTTCTGGGCTTGCTGTCACACACCATGGCTTATGCCGTACATCCACCCAGCGTGCGCGAACACGGCGAAAATTTTTCCCGGCCGGGCAAGTTGGTGGGCAACGGACCTTACGCGCTTAAGGACTGGGTAGTGCAGTCTCACATTGAGCTGGAAAGAAACCCGCTGTATCGGGAGAACGACAAAACCATTATTGACCGCGTGTTTTTCTACGCCAGTGAAAATCTGGACGCCATGTTCGCTCGCTACCGGGCTGATGAACTGGATTTTACGACCACCATTCCGGTGCGCCAGCTCAAGTTCATCAAGCGCAACATGCCCGATGAGTATTACCAGTCGCCGTATCTGTCGGTTTATTACTACGGCATCAATACCGCTAACGAGTTATTCGCCGGTAAACCGGGCCTGCGCCTCGCGCTGTCCATGGCTATTGACCGCGAGATTCTGACGGAAAAGATTCTCGGTGGTGCCGCCATCACAGCTTATGGTTATGTACCGCCGGTGCAGGGTTATGAGCAGCAGCAACCGGAGTGGGCCGGCTGGACCCGCGAGCAACGCCATGCCGAAGCCCGGCGCCTGTATGCGGAAGCCGGGTACAGCGCAGATAACCCGCTAACCGTCGAGATTCTCTACAACACGCAGCAGGATCACAAACGCATTGCCATTGCGATCAGCGCAATGTGGAAACAAGTGCTCGGCGTGCAAACACAGCTTCTCAACCAGGAATGGAAAGTTTATCTGCAGACCCGGCAGCTGCCGAAAGCACAGTTATTTCGTTCCGGCTGGGTAGGGGATTACAACGACGCCAACACCTTTGTGGAGATTCTGCATTCACAAAGTCCGCAAAATGACACCAAATGGTTTAATACTCGCTTTGACGAACTGATTGATGCGGCTGGCGCCGAAACCGACCTGCAGGCACGTGCCTTATTGTTGCAGGAGGCGGAACGGCTGGTGCTGGCCGAAGCGCCCGTCATCCCCATCTATTTTTACGTGGCCAAACACCTGATCAAACCGTGGGTAGGCGGTTACGTGCCCAACATCATGGATCGCACCTACACCAAGCACCTGTATGTTTTGAAGCACTAAGCCGGAAGCCGGCGTGCTGTATTCTGTTAGGCGTCGGTGTGCAGGGCGTTTACAGCATCAAATGTAGCCCGCGTTACTTCGACGATCTCAGCAAACGGAATGGGTACGGGCCCGCCGTCACGCATTGCCGCTACAAATGCCGCTGCGCAGGCCTGTTGGCCCTTGTCCTGCGTGCGCAGGTGCATTTTCTTGAAGCCCGGCCAGCCGTAGCCCGTCATGCGGCGGAAGTTGTCGAGTTGCAGAACCGCGCCGCCACAGAAAACCTCCAGGCGTTCCTTCGGGAAGGACCGGTGTCCGTTGGCGAGGTAATGTACGGTGCCGAAGGAACCGTCCTCGAAGGCCATGGTAATGGTTGCCTTGTCATCGCGGATCACCACGCCCGGAGCGTCGCCCATGCGGGTGGCTTGAATGTTGCTGAACGGAGCGGCCGCCAGAAAGCGCAGCAAATCAATAAAGTGACAGCCCTCGCCGATGATGCGGCCGCCACCCTGCACCGGATCCTGTGTCCAGTGATCGGGCGGGATATCGCCGGCGTTCACCGTCATCACAAATGACTTGGGTGCCGGGTTGGCATCGAGCAGCGCCTTCATTTTGACGATCTGCGGTGCAAACCGGCGGTTGAAACCGACCATCACCAGCGGGTTAAAGCCGGAATCGACGGCTGCCGCGTAGGTCTTCTCAATTTGCTCAAGTTCTGCGGCATTCACGGTCAGCGGTTTTTCGCAGAACACGTGCTTGCGATTTTCCAGCGCCTGCAGCACGTAACCGGCATGGGTGTCATGGCGCGTGGCAATAACCACAGCATCGGTGGCATCACTGCTGAATACTTCGCCCGGGTCGGTGGCGGCCGCGGCAAAACCGAACTTCTTGCCATGGTGCACACTGGTGACACCGCCTGCGCTGACCAGCGTATCGAAACGTGCGCCGCCGGCCTGAAACGCCGGTATCAGCACCTGCCCGGCATAATTGCCGGCACCGATGAAGGAAATGCCGG
>CAYGKB010000174.1:0-3910 GCA_964350425.1 uncultured Chromatiaceae bacterium
ATCACGAGACCATGGATATCCATAACGCCCGGCATCGCGAGATTTTCTCGCACCGCATCATTGCCAAGTTGCCGACCATTGCGGCGGCTGCCTACAAGCATAGTCTCGGACAGCCCTTCGTCTATCCGCGCAACGATCTCGATTATTCCAGCAACCTGCTGCAGATGTTTTTCTCGGTGCCGGCCGAAGAGTATGAAATTGACTCTGTCGCGTCGGAGGCTATTGATCTGCTGCTGATACTCCATGCTGACCATGAACAGAACTGTTCAACATCAACGGTGCGCCTGGCAGGCAGTTCCGGTACCAACCCGTACTCTGCCATTGCCGCCGGCATCGCCGCGCTATGGGGTCCGGCACATGGCGGCGCCAACGAAGCTGTGCTGCGCATGCTTGAGCAGATCGGCAGCGCGAAAAACATCAAGGAATACGTCGCCAAGGCCAAAGACAAGGACGATCCTTTCCGGCTTATGGGCTTTGGTCACCGGGTGTACAAAAACTTTGATCCGCGCGCGACCATCATCCGCGAAATGTGCCACAAGGTTCTGGCCAAGCTGGGCCGCGATGACGATCCGCTGTTTGAACTGGCGCTGGAGCTTGAGCAGGTTGCTCTCAAGGATGACTATTTTGTCGAGAAGAAGCTCTATCCGAACGTGGATTTCTATTCCGGCATTATCTACCGAGCGCTGGGATTCCAGCCGTCAATGTTCACGGTAATGTTTGCGATCGCGCGCACCGTCGGCTGGGTCAGCCACTGGCAGGAAATGATCACCGATCCGGAGCACCGTATCGGTCGCCCGCGCCAGTTGTATGTGGGGCCGCCGGCTCGCGACTATATTGACGTAGCCAAACGCTGACAGCGTTTACCGAGAGTTACTGCAGCGCGTTCACCAGCTGCTCAACATCGCGCAGCCGGGCGCGCCGCATCGGCTTGCCGTCCACCGGGCTAAGCGGCGCATGACCTTTGCGGCGCTCCGGGAACACGGTGGCCTCCACCGTAAAATCGTCGGCAAAAAAATCGTAGCCGGGAAACGCTTCAACTTTGCCGCGGCGTATGCTGTGACGGCGCAGCCTTGACTGATGATAGATCCCGCGGGCATCCAGCCGCACACCGACAGATTCCGACGAGTCAGCGAATACATGCATGCTGATGGTGGAATGTTCCGTGATGTTGCCGCTCAGCACCGGACCCACCAGGCAGGGCGCGAAAGGCTGCAGGTCATACATGACTTCCACAGCCACGCTGCGCAGCCGGCCCAGCAGGCTGGCATGACTGTCTGCCGAGAAAATCCGGTTGCGCTCGGCAAGTGCCGCTTCGATTTCCAGATTGCTGGGAAGTGCGCCGCGGTCGCTGAGGCCCAGCGACCAGGCCGCCTTGCTTTTGGCAGTGCGAAAATCCTTGATGCCGTGATCGCAGATTAAGCGAGCGGCTTCCTGCGCCAGCAGGGCACGCTGACATTCTTTGCGGCGGTCGAAGGTTTTTTTGGCGCGTTTATCCGATCTCTGTCCCATGACTCTGGTACCCATGGCCTTGCTCCCTGGCTCGATCAGAATGACTTCAGCATAGCCCTGAAGTTCCGCGTTTGTCACGCCTTATTGCGTGACAGTTTGATGACGGCAGAATCCGGTCAGAAAATTGATTCCTGATCGCCGCCGAAAATTTCTTCGCTGATGAAATCCATTTGTTCAGCAGCCGGCTGCGGTGCATTGCCGTCGCGAAAAATTTCGAATACCGAGGTCTCCCCGGTGCGCGCGGCGAGGCCCGTTGCCGGCGAGATTTTTACTGTCACCAGTCCTTCCGGCTGGGGCAGAGTCGCGCTTGGCGAGCGGTCCAGCGCAACTGCCATGAAGTCTTTCCACATTGGCAGCGCGGTGCGTCCGCCCTCCTCGCCTGCGCCCAGCGAACGTGCATCATCATCAAAGCCGACCCAGGCGATGCCGACCAGATCGGCATTAAAGCCGCTGAACCATGCATCACGCCGGTTGTTCGATGTGCCGGTTTTGCCGGCAATGTCCGAGCGTCCCAGTTCGCGGGCGCGGCGACCGGTGCCCCGGCGAATCACATCGCGCATCATGTCGTAAACAATGTAGGCATTCTGCTCCGGAATGACGCGTTTGGCCTGCCCGCGGTCGGACCAGAACAGCGGTGTCTCGGTGTAGTCAGGGCGCCAGTCGGCGACCGCGGCAATCATTTCCCGGGCCGACGGATAGGCGGGAACCTCGGTGTATACGTCGCTATCCGGACCTGCTGCGGCTGCTTCAGACTGCATTGCTGCGTCGTCCTGCCACAGCGGCGCACAGGCTTCGCAAACCATTTCCGGTGCAGAGGCGAACACCACATTGCCGTCTGCATCGAGAATTCGCTCAATCACATAACTGTTGACACGCATGCCACCGCTTGCCAGTACCGCATAACCCTGCGCCATTTGCAGCGGCGATGCGCCGCCGCTGCCCAGCGCCAGCGACAGGTCGCGCGGTGTCGCTGAGCGCGGCAGGCCGAAAGCCTGCAGGTGTTCCAGCGCATTGCTGATGCCAATACGGCGCAACACGCGCAGCGATACCAGGTTCATGGATCGCACCAGACCTTCGCGCAAACGGGTCGGCCCGTAAAATTTGTTGGAATGATTTTCCGGGCGCCAGGCTTCTTCCTGACCGGTATTGTTCACCACAATCGGTGCGTCATTGATGATGCTCGCCGCAGTGAGCCCGTTCTCCAGCGCGGCGGAATAAACAAACGGCTTAAATGACGATCCCGGTTGCCGTTGCGACTGGCTGGCACGGTTGAATTTATTGATGGCGTAATCAAAACCACCCAGCATGGCGACGATAGCGCCGTCATGCGGATCAAGCGCTACAAAGGCGCCCTGTACTTCCGGAATCTGCGCGAGCTGCCATCCCTGTGCGGTGTTAAGCAAATAAACCACGTCACCGACAGACAGCATCGCCGCAGTATTTTTCGGATCGCCACTGATGACATCGTCATTGATATAGCGCTTCCAGCGCACGCGCTCCCAGGGCAGCTTGATGCGCCCCACGTTATGCAGAAAAAATTCCGCGCCGCCCTCGGGCTGGGTGGACACTTCCATCACTACGGCAGCACTCAAATCGTCGAAACGCGGATAAGCGTTCAGCAATTCCTGCAGGCGCACGCCCGGCTCTGTATCGGCGGCATCATTGAGCAGGGTTTGCAGGTCAAGCTGCTCCACCGGGCCGCGAAAGCCATGGCGCCGGTCGTACTGCAGTAATGCCTTGCGCAGCGCGCGGCCGGCGGCGCGCTGCAATTCACTGTCAACGGTGGTGATCACCTGATACCCGTCGGTATAAGCGGCTTTGCCAAACCGCTGAATCATCTCCGCACGAGCCATTTCGGCCACATAGGGTGCCTCTAGCTCGACGCCCGGCGCATGCAGAAACGACTCCATCGGAGTATTCATGGCGATGTCGTAACTGGCGTCATCAATAAAGTTGAGTTCGGCCATGCGCCGCAGCACATAGCTGCGCCGGTCGCGCGCCAGGTCCGGATTGCTGACCGGATTCAGCCGCGACGGTGCCGCCGGCAGACCGGCAATGGTGGCGGCTTCAGCGACTGACAACTCGTCGAGTGTTTTGCCGAAGTAGACCTGGGCAGCTGCGGCCACCCCGTAGGCACGCTGACCGAGGAAGATTTTGTTCAGGTAGAGCTCGAGAATCTCTTGTTTTGTAAAGGAATTTTCTATCTGTATGGAAAGAATGAGCTCTTTGGCCTTGCGGATAAAGGTGCGATCCCGGGTCAGAAAATAGTTGCGCGCCAGCTGCTGGGTAATGGTGCTGCCGCCCTGCGCGCGGGATCCTGTCAATGCCAGCTTCAGCGCCGCACGAATAATGCCCTGGTAATCGAAGCCCGGGTGCTCAAAAAAGCGGTCATCTTCTGCGG
>CAYGKB010000175.1:0-3884 GCA_964350425.1 uncultured Chromatiaceae bacterium
CGGAGAGCTTGGCAAGGTTATCTGGAACGCGTGACGATTTCGGTTCTTTTTCTCGTGTCACTTGGCACTTAATTGTAAGATTGCGGTGGTTTCTGACGGGTTGGGCACTTTATTCGAGATTTTGACTGTTTTCAGTCTCAAATTAACTGCATCTGGCGAGGACCCGGGAGCCCGAACGCCGGGTGTATCAGATGGTCGGTTTCTTCGACGAACCGGTTTCTGTTGTGTCCGAAGGTATGCGCCTGAAGCATCTGCAGCATTTCCGGTCCGGCCCGCTCGACGATGGCGACGCCTGCCAGAAGCGCCGGTCGAATATGGAGTGGTACAATTGGATGCTTGGGTGAATGTGGGAACGATCGCTCTCTGGCGATGACGTCATCGAGGTCCGGGATTACGACGCCGAGAACTCTATAGCGCCAGAGTTCGGCGTCGCGCGGGAATGGCCAGGGCACTCGGCGCATAAGCAGAAGGCGGGCAAGTTCCAGTGGTGATGTCCAGGTTTGGATGTCGCGTTCTGCATCATCGTCGAGCAGCTTCTCTCCACGAAGTGCGGCGGCATGATATTGATCGAATGGGCTGCTGCGGTCGCACTGAGCCAAGTCCCCAAACGGCTGACTACAGAGAGGGCAAGTGAACCGCCATCCCAGCAACTGACTTCGCAGGATCAGTCCCGGATTGGAGGGGCCGGGGTCGCAATTGGAGCATCGCTGTATGGGTTCTTTCGAGATGAACCGATGTGCGGAGCTCTGGATGTTGGCGAAGGTCATCCGATGCACGGTCTTGGCATCCATCGAGAACATCTCCGCCAGACGGCCAGCCTGGTCTCGGCTCAGGGTTCGGTCGGCTATGAGCAGCGAGACAGCTTCAGGCAGACAATGGCGCAGCATCGTCAGGGGAGGAACCCCGTAGAAGGCGGCGTGGCGGGCCATCCAATACGAGAAGAGTTCACCCGCAACCGGCGGTAGGACGACAGGAACACGCCCGTTCATGCATAGACCGCTTCCACATCGAAGTCCGGCGCCCAGGCGTCGACAGCGTTGTCCGTGATGCGTTCGCTGCCGTCCTCGACGGCCTCGATCGCGAGGCTGTTGATCATGTGGAAGATGTTGGCGGTGATACCGTCCGTGATCTGCAGAATGCGCCGCAGCGACCTTGGCGTCAGAACCGAGGGGCGATGAAGTGGCGTGTTGCGCAGGATCGATGCCACCAGGGTTTCGAATTCCTCGTTTGCCGCCCATCGGCTCAGTGTGAACTGTTCAAACCGCCGCGCGAGTTGAACGTCTCCGCCTATTGCCTCTCGCGCGTCGTTGACGCCAAAACAGACCAGCGAGATCTGAAGGCGATTGCTGAGGAACCGGAGGGTGTTAAGGACGATGCGCTGCTCGCGGTAGGTTCCGGCAAGGATGTTGTGAACCTCGTCGATCACCAGCACCTGCACGCCGATTGCGTCCATGATCCGCAGGGCGGCCTGTTCCATCTGCGTGATGTCGGCGCGGGGCGACTGTGGCGCGCCGAGAAGAGTGAGAAGCTCACCGTAGAAGCGGCGCTCGCCGGGGCGGCTGACCATTTCCATGGCAAGGACGGGTGTTGTCAGCGCCCCTGTCGATGGATCGAAGCGTGGCGGGTGCTCGTCCCGGAACCGCTTCATGATCATGGTTTTCCCCATTCCGCTGTCGCCGTATATCGCGATTGAGGGCATGCGGGTCCCTCGTGGGTGATCGAGCAGCGCGTTCAGCCGATCGAGCGCTTGCTTGGCGCGTGGGTAGAGGACCCATCGGCGTGATCGCATGGCACGAATGCGTGCGGCCTGTGGTTCAGCAAGTAGTGCCGCCGCGCCGGCGGTCAGGTGAGGGGTCGTGTTGGTCATGGTCGCTCCAGCTCAAATTTAATCCTCAACAAACGGGACCGGTTTGCTGGAGTCGATACCGCGGAGCGTGCCCTGTTCCCGCTCATCCAATCGCGGTTTTTGGCGCGACCGACCGCGCTTTGCCGCGGCAGTCTTCCTGGCCGCTGCTTCGACAAGTGCTCGTTGCTCGAGAACGGTCCTGACGATGGCGCGGGTGCCGACTTCCCCGCGGCCCTTCACTCTGAGAGCTCGGCGGGCGGTCATGGCCTCGTGCAAGGTGACCTGCGGCAGCGTCAGGTCGGCATACCGCGCCTCGACGAAGTTCCCCGAGGGTCGGCGCACGAATACACGCGACATGTCGCGGGGGTCGTATTTAACGAGCAATCGCCGTTTGGTCCGCCCCACATCGGCGCTTAGCGCGGCCGACCAGTATCGCAAGCCGAACAAATGAATGCCCGTCGGCCGCAGGGTCCGCTCTTGTTCCGGCAGAAAAGTGAGCCAGAACCGCAAACGATCCTCCGGCAGCCGGAGCGGGATCTCTCCTTCTTGTTCCCGCCAGACCGCCAGTGGTGGACGACCCAGAGTGCCGTGGATCGATTGATGATAGGCGCCGACGATGTCGAGCGCGATATACTGTTCAAGCTCTCGCAATGTCAGGGCGGCGTGGCGCTTCGGGTCGTAGTCACCGAGGTCCTGTTCATTGCTGAATGTCGTGCCAGGAAGGAGATGCAGCCGTCCCATTTGCGTGCCGATTAACCGCTCGATATGCCCGCCGAACCGCGGCGTGCCTGGTGGCCGCCAGTCAATGGTGATGCCTGCGTCGTCACAGCCGCGTTTGAAAGCCCGGCTGCGAAAATCCGCGCCGTTGTCGACGTGAACCTTGTCGGGAAGACCTGCGACGGGCCACGGCTCCACAATGTCGCGCTCTTTCAGCCAGGCGGACTTGTCGAAGACAGAATGCAGCAGGCAGAGGCTGGTCGACAGGCGAGATGGGGCGTCCATGGTAAGATAGAACCCCGTCACCATGCGGCTGTAGACATCCATCGCCAGCGTCAGCCACGGGCGTCCCACGGGCTCACGTGTTTCTTCGTCGACGACAAAGACGTCACACTTCGTATGGTCGATTTGCACCACCTCAAGCGGGCGGGCAGGGTGGAAGGATCCGGGAACGGCAGTGGTCGCCTTCTCGATCTTGTGTTCGCCGCGGCGTCGGGCGCGCTTGCGAAGATCGACATCCTTGAGCCGCGCCACGATCGTGCGCCGATGCGGCGGTTTCAGGCGTGCTGACAGGCAGTCCGCTCGCACATCCCGGATCAGTTGCGAGATCGATGGCCGAGTTCTTTTGAGGTAGTGTTTGTTGATCGCCGCGTGGATGATCTCCTCGCGTGCAGGGTCCAGCGTTCGATGACCGGTCGGTCGTCCGCGCTTACGCTCTACCAAGGACATCACCGTCCCACCCTCACGAAACAGCTTGATCAGCCGAAAGACGGATGCCCGGCTGAGATCGAGCTCGTCAGCGAGGCGTGCAATGTCGGCGGCAGATGTCCGGCCGGGATTGTCCTTTAGGAAACCACGGATCGCTTCGGCACGGCCTGACGCCTCGTTCCAGCGGTCTTCGTCAATCTCGTCGGAAAGAGGGTCGGTCATGGCAATGTGGCACCGAATAAGTTTCGGAGTGAAAGTCTCAAATAATGTAACAACGCACAAGCCAAAATCTCAAATTAAGTGCTCAGTCTCAAATTACGTGCCAGCGCAACATGCTGAAATCATTAAACACGCAGTCTCAGAATTAAGTGCCAAGTGACAACAATCATAAAAATCCAGATGAAATTGCTGCGTAACCGTCGCCCAATAGCCCTGACATAGCTGATGTGATAATGTGGACGATGGTAATCGCGCGCAAGCACGGCTTGCCAGTTTTCTTCGCAATGCAGGTCGCCGTCTTCAAGCATGGGCGCAATAAGATGTGTTTCCATCCAACGTGCCCGCGCGCGCCAAACGTTGAAATAACGATAGCGTCTCCCCTCAAGCATCAAAA
>CAYGKB010000176.1:0-3875 GCA_964350425.1 uncultured Chromatiaceae bacterium
ACCGGCCGCGCCTCATCGCCGGGTTGCGGCTGCAAAACGCTGAAGTCCACGGTGCGCCCGTCTATACGCGGCGGTGTGCCGGTCTTGAGCCGACCCACGCCGAGATTCAATTCGCGCAATCTGTGCGCCAGACCGATGGAAGCCGGATCACCGGCACGGCCACCGGCACTCTGGCTCAGGCCAACGTGAATGCGCCCGTCCAGAAACGTGCCGACAGTCAGCACCACGGCGCGGGCACGGAATTCCAGTCCACTCGCGGTAATCACACCGGCAACCTTGTCGCCGGCAAGGATCAGATCTTCAACACCCTGCTGGAAGATAGCCAGGTTATCCTGCTGCTCCAGCATGGCGCGCACCGCCTGCCGATAGAGGGCACGGTCGGCCTGCGCCCGGGTCGCGCGCACCGCCGGTCCCTTGCGGGCATTCAAAGTACGAAAATGTATACCGGCCTGATCAGCCGCGCGGGCCATCAGGCCGTCAAGTGCATCGATTTCTTTGGTGAGGTGCCCCTTGCCGATGCCGCCGATCGCCGGGTTGCAGCTCATCTGGCCGATGGTTTCGATGTTCTGCGTCAGCAACAGGGTGCGGGCACCGCAGCGCGCCGCGGCGGCTGCAGCCTCGGTACCGGCGTGACCGCCGCCCACCACTATGACGTCAAATTCGTTCATTAATCGTTGCCAAAACGGGAGCTTACATCATCCCTCGGGGCCGCGATTCTACCCCGGCCGGCTGGCTAGCGACAGGTGCCGGCTACCGGCTACCGGCTACCGTCGAATCGCATGGCGGGTTTGTCGCTGCGCTCCAAAAAACCCGCCACGCGATCGACTTTGCCGGCACCCGGGGACTGGCGCGTCAGGCCGGGCGCAGACGATCGTGTTTCCGGCGAATCGGAGCGTAGCGACTGAGCCGGAAATATGATTCGTCGAGAGCCCGAGCCTGACGGGCAGTGCCGATTTGTCATAAAGACGGAATCCGGTCACGGACGCTGCTGTTCGCTTTTGCAACAATTAGTGAGCTCCTTTTGCCACCGCGCCATAGCGCTATAAACGGACTGAATGAGCCTTAAAAATAACAACAACATGGCAACGTCGTTCAGCGACACCGACCTGAGCATCAACCGGCAGATACCGGGGCTGGTCTGGTTTTACGGACTGTGGGTCGGGCTCGCCACGCTGAGCGGCTGGCTGGAACACTCGAGCATCAGCACGGCTGCCTCGATGTTTTTGCTGGCCGGCATTCTCGGCACCAACATCTTTTTTATGTCGCTGTCCCGCATGGAACAGGACAATCCGCACATGATCAGTGAACTGGCGCTGTACCAGACCATACTGGGCATCGCCTGGACCACCGCCTATTTTTATTTCAGCAGCGGTGCCGGCGACCTGGTGCTGGGCATGTACATGACGGCTCTGATGTTCGCGGTGTTTCATGTCACCACCCGCAAGTTGCTCGCCCTGGCTGTTGCGGCAATCTGCAGTCATGGCCTGGTGATAGCGATACAGGCGTTCAGCCTGCCGGCGATGGTTTCACCGTTGCATGACGGCGTGCGCTTTCTGGTGCTGGTCGCCATATCGGCCTGGATTTACATGTTCGCCCGCAAACTCCGCGATCTGCGCTTCGAACTGCAATACCGCAATGAAGAGCTGCAGAATGTAGTCGAGCGGGTTACGCGTATCGCCGAGCAGGACCATCTGACCAAGTCATTCAACCGGCGGCACATCATGGAAATGCTGGCGCGGGAAAAAGCCCGCGCCGACCGTTCCGGCAATGCGTTCTCGGTGCTGCTGTTCGACCTCGACCATTTCAAAACCGTGAATGACCGCTACGGACACCTGGTCGGCGACCAGATACTCACCGACTTTGCGTCGCGCGTGAAAAGTGAATTGCGCGGCATGGACAGTGTCAACAGCACCGAGCACAAGCGCGCTTTCGGGCGCTACGGCGGTGAGGAATTTCTGGCCATCCTGCCGGGGACTGATGCCGACGGCGCGGAATATTGCGCCGAGCGAATTCGCAGCCTGATTGCCCGGCACGAATTCCGCGACCGTTACAACATTACGGTGTCAGCCGGCGTGGCGGAATACAAACTTGGCGAGACGGTACCGCAGCTGCTGACGCGGGCCGATGAAGCGCTGTACCAGGCCAAACGCGACGGCCGTAACCGGGTGCGATGCAGCCGGCCGGTCGAACTGCGCGACACCGGCACCCAGCCGAACCTGCGTATTCTGACCTGACCGGTCTGCAGCAGCCTAACGCTGAATAGAGCGCAGGTATTCGACCAGATTGTCGACAATAATTTCGACGCGCTCTTTGGCGGCGTCATCGGCGCCTGCTTCGACCCAGAATTCATAGCCCCACACCGGCATGTAGCGGGTACCGTGCACCACGACGGTTTCCTGACCATCAATAATCTTGCGCAACACCTCTTCCGGAAACTTGTTACCGCGCCGCTTACCGAGTTTGGTCAGGTCGGGAACGCTGATCGGCAGGCCGGCCGCCACCGGACCATCGCCCTGACCGCTTTCGCCATGGCAGGCGGCACAAAAACGCATAAAGGTTTCCTGCCCGGAATATTCATCAAAGGCCTGCGCCTGTGCGCCGCCGCTTAACATCGCGCTGAAGCATAACAATGCGGTCAGGACAGATTTGCTGTTCATCGGTTGCCTCCGGCTAATCCGTATACCCACAGAGTAACCGAACACCCGGTTCAGGCCTATACCGGAATTCCGCAGTGGCTTATTTGCCTATGCAAAAGCTGGCGAAAATCTCGCCCAGCAGGTCGTCGCTGGAAAACTGGCCGGTAATCTCTGCCAGGGCATTCTGAACCTGTAACAATTCATCGGCCACCAGTTCTCCGGCGGCTGCATCCTCAAGAATCCGGCAGGCTGCATCGAAATGCTGACGGGCTTTGCGCAAACTCTCCAGATGGCGGCGCCGCGCTGTCACGGCATCTTCCCCCGCCGGCTGATATCCCAGTTGCTGTTTCAGGTGGTTGCGCAGGGCTTCCATACCCGCACCGGTAAGTGCCGACACGCGCACACTGCTGGTGCTGCCTGCATCCGGACCGGGCACCTCGTTGGTCAGATCGGTCTTGTTGTATACCAGTGTGTAGCCGAGTCCCGCCGGAATTTCCTGCTGCAATTCACGAATGGCCTCGCTATCGCTGACTGCCGCGTCAACGATCAACAAGGCGTGATCGGCCTGCTGCAGCTGCTCCTGCGCGCGCCGCACTCCCTCGGCTTCAACCGCATCGGCAGCACCGCGCAAACCCGCCGTGTCAATGATATTGACCGTCAGGCCATCGAGCTCAATCCGTTCTCGCACCAGGTCGCGGGTGGTACCGGCAACATCGGTGACAATAGCGGCGGCGTAGCCGGCAAGTGCATTCAGCAAACTGGACTTACCGGCGTTCGGCCGGCCCGCCAGCACCACGGTCACGCCGTCCCGCAACAGGCACCCCTGCCGGACAGTGCGATCCACGGCATTGAAAGCAGCAGACACCTGATGCAGACGGTCGCGCAGCGAAGTGTCGTCGAGAAAATCGATTTCTTCTTCGGGAAAGTCGAGCGCCGCTTCGACATGCACCCGCAGTGCCGTGACCTGCTGATTCAGCTCGTGCACGATGGTAGAAAACTGTCCCTGCAGCGAACGCTGCGCCGCCCGCGCGGCGGTTCGCGATGAACTGTCGATCAGGTCGGCAATGGCCTCGGCCTGCGCCAGATCAATTTTGTCGTGCAGAAAAGCCCGGCTGGAAAATTCGCCGGCCTGCGCCACCCGGGCGCCAAGCTCGCAGATACGCTGCACCAGCATGGCAGTAACTACCGGGCTGCCATGGGCATGCAGCTCGAGTACATCCTCGCCGGTAAACGAATGCG
>CAYGKB010000177.1:0-3865 GCA_964350425.1 uncultured Chromatiaceae bacterium
AGCCACCCTGTTCCAGCAGCGGATCAGTTTCGATTTCCCAGGCGCGGCCGCCGTCTTCCGACTGCAGCAGCTCCCGCACAATATCGGCATCAGCCGGGTGCAGCCGCACCCGTATGCCGCTGGCGCTGGCCGGCAGCGCGGCCAGCCCTTCGCGAATGATGCTGATGATTTGTGCCGGATCACTGTGCAGTTCACGGCGCACCAGCTGCCGGGCTATAGCAGTCACCAGTTGCAGCAGTTCCTCTTCGAACTGATGGTCCAGCGCCTGTAGCGGCCGGGCCAGTGCATCCAGCACCTGCTTCAGTGTGCCCGCCTGCTGCGCAAGTTCGGCGCGGCCGGCAGCAATACCCTCGGCCCGACCCTGGTCGAAGCCTTCCTGACGAGCCTGTTCACGAATCTGAGCCGGATCACTGACCGGCGGTTCATCACGGCGCGGTGCGGTTGCGACCGCTTCGTTCACCACCGGCGCATGCCAGCTCACCACGTCGCTGGTAACGTCGTTGCTGCGAATGATGCGGCTAGATGAAGTCATTGGCATCGCTACCCAGAATCAGCGAGCCTTCGTCTGCCAGCCGGCGCGCTATACCGACGATTTCTTTCTGCGCTTCCTCGACCTCGGCAAGACGCACCGGCCCTTTGGCTTCCAGGTCCGACTTGAGCATTTCTGCGGCCCGCTTGGACATGTTGCTGAAAAACTTGTTGGCCAGCGCCTCATCCGCCCCCTTCAGAGCGACAATCAACTGATCGGTGGTGACTTCGCGCGCCAGCATCTGCATACCACGGTCATCCACATCCACCAGGCTTTCAAAGACAAACATGTTGTCCTGAATCTCCTGACTGAGCGGAGCATCCTGCTGATCGAGCTGCTCAAAGATTTTTTCTTCAACCTGTTTCTCGACCGCATTCATGATGCTCGCCACACAGCGTATACCGCCCATCTGCGCAACCCGTGATGCACTGCTTGAAGTCACGCGCTGCTGCAGCAGATTGTCGAGCTCTTCGATCGAGTCTTGCGGTACTTCTTCAAGCAGGGCAATACGCCTGACAATGTCGGTACCGCGTGTTTTGGGCATCAGCGCCAGCACTTCGGCTGACTTTTCCGGTTCCAGACCCGCCAGCACAATGGCCACCACCTGCGGATGCTCGGTGTAAATCACATCCGCAATTTCCTTGGCGTTCATGAGCTGTAGTGAATCCAGCCCGCGCTCCGCGCCATCCATCAGGCGTTCGAGCATTTGCTCGGCGCGGTCCTCACCCAGCGATGTGGTCAGCAGACGGCGCAGGAATTTCGGCGAGCCGCCGGTCAGCGGCGCATCGGTGACGACGTTGTCGGTGAAACTCTTGAGCACATTGTCGGCCTGATCGCGCGTGACCTTTTTCATTGAGGCCATCGCCTTGCCGAGCCGCTGCACCTCGCCGACCGACATGTGCTTCAGGACTTCCGACGCTTCCTGCTCGCCAAGAGACATGAGGAAGATCGCCGCCTGTTCTACGCCGCTCATCCTGCTCAACTCTGGTTATCCTGCACCCAGGCTCTGACTACCTGGGCCACGCGTTCGGGATCATTGCTCGCGAGCTGCTTGGCCACATTGACCTTATCGTCAAAGGTCAGTGGCGGCGGCGCCTGTTCCGCGATACCGCCGGCCGCCGGCGCTCCGCCCACGCCTGCTGCCAGCGTGCGGCCGCCGGCAGCGCCCGCCGTGCCACCGCCCTTGCTTAATGCCAGCACAATCGGTCGGATGACGCCCAGCGCCAGCACCAGCAGCAGACCAATGGCCGGCAGTTGCTTAAGGATATCCCGCACCAGCGGCTGACTGAAAAAGCCGGGCGCTTCCGGCGGTGTCACCGCCGGGCTTGCGTAGAAAGTTACGTTGGTGATGCTGACGCTATCACCGCGTGCCTCACTAAAGCCGATTGCCCCTTTAACCAGCCGGTCGATTTCGGCCAGTTCCTGCGGCTCCAGCGGCCGTGTGATTGGTTTGCCTTTGTCATCAACATCGCTGATGTCGTCCACCAGCACGGCGACCGACAGGCGCTGGATGCTGTTAGCCGGCTCCTTGACGTGACTGAGCTGACGGTCAATCTCGAAATTGCGGGTACTTTGCACTGACACGCGGGTCGGCGGTGCAGCGGTCGCGGTGACCGAGCCATCGGCCTGCGCCGGGGCAGCGTCCGCAGCCACCGGCGGCTGGTTGCTGAGCGCGCCGGGTATACCCTGCGATGCCTGCTCGCCGCCGCGCTGGGTATCTTCGCTGACCTGTTCGCTGCGCACCACCGCATTGGCAGGGTCATACACCTCACGGGTTTCTTCGCGCTTGGTGAAATCAATGTCGGCATTGACTGTGGCGCGCACCCGCCCCGGCCCCATCATCGGCGTCAGCAGATTAACAATCCGCTCCATGTAAGCATTTTGCACCCGCTCCACGTAGGCAAATTCACGGCTGCTCAGAGCAGTCGAGTCATCCTGATCGGGCGAGTTCAGCAGGGTGCCGCGCTGATCAACCACCGTGACATGCGATGACTCCAGTTCCGGAATACTTGATGCCACCAGATGCACAATTGATTTGACCTGTGGCTCTTCCAGTACCCGGCCCGGGAACAGGTCAAGAAACACCGATGCGCTGGGCTTATTGCTCTTGCGCAAAAAAACCGTCGGCTTGGGCAGCGCCAGATGGACGCGGGCTGCCTGCACCGGCTGCAGATTACTTATGGTGCGCGCCAGTTCGGTTTCCAGCGCATGGTGATAACGCGCGTTTTCCATGAACTGACTGGTCGAAAAGCTGCTTTCACCCTCAATCACTTCCAGACCGAAACCCGCACCACGCGGCAGGCCCTGCGATGACAGCCGCAAGCGTGCCGCATACACATCTTCCGACGGCACCATCAGTGAGCCGTTATCGAGCCGGTATGGCGTGCTTTCCGCCCGCAGCGCGTCCATCACCTCGCCGACATCGCGGTCGGACAGATTGCTGTAAAGCAATTCATAGCTGGGCTCGCGTAACCAGAATGCCGCCGTGACGCCGATGGCAATGCTCAAGGACAAGCCGACCAGCAACAACATCTGCCGACCGCCCAGTACTGCGGCCAGACTCGCCAGCGGATTCGGATTTGCTGTTTCAGTTGCCATTCTGGTTACTCAACAGGCCTACAACGGCATGCTCATGATTTCGCGGTAGGCCTCGACCAGCCGGTTGCGAACTTCTGTCATCGCCTGGAATGACACGCTGGCCTTCTGCATGGCAACCATGACTTCCGCGACGCTGGTGTCGTCTGCACCGGTTTCAAAGCGATTCACCAGGTCAGCAGCCTGCGACTGCTGCACATTGACGCTTTCCAGTGCTTCCTGCATGGCTTTGGCGAAACCCGGCCCGTCCGGCTGCGCCTGTGGCTGCTGCACCTGGCCGGCATGCAGGTCCTGCGCCAGCACCCGCATCTGCGCCAACACACTGCTTATTTCCGGACTGCTCATACCCTGTTGCCCTGTACCTTCATTTGCTCGGAATTTCGTAACCGGCATCCCGCAGCCGCGCCAGTTTGTAGCGCAACGTACGCGGACTGATACCCAGATCGGCGGCCGCAAGTTTGCGATTGCCCCCGACCGCGCGCAGCGCATCAATAATCAACTGCCCTTCTGCATTCTGCAGACCGTCCTGCAGATTTTTTTCCGGTTCGGCCTGCTGTGCCCCTGCGGGCTGCTCGGCTTCCACCGGTTGCGGCCGTCGCAGCGGCGCCTCGAAGTGCAGGTCATGGTCTTCGATGCATTGGCCGCTGCACAAAATCACAGCTCGCTGCATCATGTTCTGCAGCTCACGCACGTTGCCGGGAAAATCGTAGGCCAGCAGGCTGGCGCGCGCCGCCGCAGAAA
>CAYGKB010000178.1:0-3834 GCA_964350425.1 uncultured Chromatiaceae bacterium
ATGGTTGTCTGCAATACCCCAGGTTTACGTTGGCGCAGTTCTCTGCTGATTGCGGCACTGCTGGTTCTCGGTGGCTGCGGCGATGACAGCGCGGAAACAGCCACCATTGGTGCCACTAGTGCTCCGCCGCCGGCAACTGGCGGCAGCACAGGCGGCACGAGCAGCGGCGACGAAATTGATAACCGGGTGACCGGCAGCATCGGTGACGGGCCGATCGTCGGTGCAAGACTGCGGGTCTTCAACAAGTCAGGCGAGTTTATGCAGCAATTTCTGCTGAGCGACGCCGACTATGACATCCGCATCAAGACCAAAGGCAATAACTATGCGCTGAGTCTGTGGGCTGACCAGGGCACGGACCTGGTAACCGGCCTGGCACCCGACTTCGACATGGTGGCAATACTGCAGAACCCGTCCACCCGCTCGGTGAGAAACCTGAATCCGTTTTCCACCCTGATCTATAAGACCGCCGGAAATATCGGTGCAATAAACGACACGACCGTTGCAACAGCCCGCGATACTGTGATGACCCGCTACAGTTTCGGACTCGACAGTCAGGTTATGGCCGACCCGGTGAACACTGCGGTAACAGATGACAATATTCATCACATCGTAAAAAGCAGCGAGACTCTGGGCGAAGTTATCCGCCGGACTCGCGACGCGATACTGGCAACCGGTTCCAGCGTCGACGGCAATGATATTGTCAATGCGCTGGCCGCTGACCTCAGTGACGGCTGGATAGACGGCCTCGGCGGACCAATGAGCGACGCTCGCATCGCTGCGGTGGCCAATATCGCTACCGCTGCCGTACTGGTGGAAAGCATGAGCAACCAGCTGCGGGTAAACGGTGTAAATGCCATGAACGCCATGGACATGGCGATTCTGCAGGTGCGACCAGGGGTGCCGACCAGTTCGGTAACCGGCAATGTTCCGCTTAACGCTGAGGTACTGGAGCAGGCAATACGATCTCTCTGGGCGGCCCATGTCGTCTCGCCGGACGCCAGCATTGCAGCCACCGTCAGCCTGCTTGAAAACACCGCTGCCGGCAGTATGCCCGGGCAACTGGCTGCGCAGCTGCCCGCCGGTGTGCAAAACACTTTGCGTCAGGCAACCTCGACCAGCGCCTATGCAACCGACTTCACGCTGGAAACCATTAATGCCCAGGCCAGCGGCACCATGCCGGCGCCGCAACCGGAGCCGCTCCCAGAGCCTGAGCCTCAGCCGGTTCCCGAACCGGAACCGACTCCTGAACCCGAGCCTGTGCCAGTCCCGCCAAACAATGTGCCGACTATCAGCGGTGCGCCCCAAACCACAGCGCTGCTGACCGGGCAGCCGTGGAGCTTTACCCCGACGGCATGGGATGCTGACGGCGACAGTCTCAATTTCTCGGTACAGGGTGCGCCCAGCTGGCTGAACTTTAACGCTGCCACCGGGCAGCTCTGGGGCACACCAGGCCTGGCGGATACCGGCAGCTATCCGAACATCATTATTGTAGTCAGCGACGGTGCGGCCGGTGCGGTGCTGCCCGGCTTCACTTTGACTGTCACCGCACCCCCGCAACCGAACAATCCGCCGACAATCGCAGGTGCACCGGATACCGCTCTGCTGGTTGGCGAAGCCTGGAGCTTCATACCCACAGCACAGGACGCGGATGGCGACAACCTGAACTTCTCAGTGCAGGGTGCCCCTGCATGGCTAAACTTTAACAATGCTACCGGACGACTGTGGGGAACCCCCGGCATCGCTGATGCCGGCAACTACCCGAATATTCGCATTACAGTCAGTGACGGGGAGGCCAGTGCCCAATTGCCGGCGTTCTCATTGACGGTAACTGCGCCCCAGCCGGTTACCGGCTCGGCCAGCCTGAACTGGCAGGCCCCGGCCATGCATACAGACGGGTCTGCGCTGACCGCTATCAATGGCTACCGCATCTACTATGGCCGCGACCCCGCCAACCTGGAGCAGGTCGTTACGGTCGGCGGCGGCCTGACCGGCTACGTCATAGAAAACCTTGAACTGGGCACCTGGTACTTCGCCATCGCCGCCGTGGACGGCGCCGGTGACGAGGGTGGTCGCACAGATCTGATCAGCAAGACCATAAACTGACGCAAATCAGCGGTCGGTTGGGACCTTTCCAACCGGCCGCGGTCATGCTGGAATCGCCTGCGTTTGGTTGCGGCGCAATGCGCGCCATGCCGCTACCTAGGTGTAGCTTGCCGGCGACAGGCGGCGGCCTGGCAGCAATAGCCAAAACCCCATCCCGGCCGGTATACCGCGCAGTAGCTGAATTTCGGCCGCACCGGACGCCTTTCCGGCATGCGCGCCTGATGTTGTAAAAACCACATCCTTGTCAGACTCGCGGCGCCCTGTTACATAAGATCGCGAAACGTCCGGGTTGTCACGGATGGCAGCCTTTCTCCGAGTCGCAAGGATCGCATGAAATACGCTCGTCTCAATTCATTGCTAGCCCTGACCGCGGTTGGCCTGCTGCTTGCGGCATGCGGCGAAAACAGTGGCAACTCACCCAACAGAGTGCAGTCGAGCGCCATCCCGCCGACAGCGGTGACGCCACCCGCGCAGCCGGCTCCGGCCCCGCCCCCGACTACAACGCCAATCAATCAGCCCCCGCTGCTTTCCGGCACTGCCCCGGCGCAGGCCACGGTCGGCCAGCCATGGGCTTTTCAGCCACAGGCAGTCGACCCGGACGGCGACGCACTGAACATCAGTGCCAGTAATCTGCCGGGCTGGATGACTCTTGATAAAACCAACAATCGGCTGAGCGGCACGCCCGGCGACGCTGATGTGCAAACCTGGAACAATATAGTTCTCACCGTAAGTGACGGTAATGCGACGGCCAGCCTGCCGCCGTTCTCGGTCGACGTGGTCGCCCGGAATGCGGCCACCGGCAGTGCTACTCTGAGCTGGCTGCCCCCGACCCAGCAATTGGACGGCACACCGATTGACTCCATAGCGGGCTACCGCTTGTTGTATGGTCAGACCTCAGGCCAATACGGCCAGAGCGTAACCATCGACAATCCGGGCATTACCAGCTACATGATTGAGGGTCTGACCCCCGGCGACTGGTACTTTGCCATCCAGACTCTGGACGGTGCCGGCTTGTATGGCCCGCCGTCCGCCGAACTCAGCAAATCCATCTGACGGCCGCAAATACGCGAAAAAGCGGCTGGCCGACTGCTGGCGGCTGGATTGCCGCAGGATTGCACCGCAGCAAAACCCCTGAAATGCGACTATCATCACATTTTTTAGTCGTCGCACTGCGATATCTTTAGCTAATCCATGCCCGGGCCCGCAACGGGGCCGGACATAACAATAACAGCCCGGAACAGGGCGGCGCAGGGGCATGAACGAACCGATCCACATCCGAAACAGTCTCAAGGTTGCCTTTGTGGCGACCATGCAGCTGCTTACCCCCGCAACCCTGGTGGTGGCCACCCTGTATTTCCTGGTTGTCAGCCAGGGCGAGGAATTTGACCGTCACTATCGTGCCCTGGCGTTTCTGGCCGGCACGCTGAGCCTGCTGGTGCTGTCGGTGCGGGCCAACGATCAGCCGCTGATCGTGACGCGTCTGATTACCATCATGTTGCAGCTTGCGCTGCGCTGGCTGGCAATTCTGGTTGTGGTGCTGGTTGCCGGATACACCACAGGGTTCGACAATGAGTTTTCCGCCCCGCTGATAACGACATGGGCGCTGCTGACCCCGGTACTGCTAATTCCGGCAATGGTTTTGTTGCAGAAACTACGCCGCAAAATCACTATCTCTTCGGAAAACGTGCGGTCTGCGGTATTCGCCGGCTTTACGCCGAACAGTTTTGCGCT
>CAYGKB010000179.1:0-3820 GCA_964350425.1 uncultured Chromatiaceae bacterium
ACACCGCGCAGGGCATGCACCTCGACCTCACCGGTCTGATACACCTTGGTCAGATTACGCCCGCTGAGCGCTGCTTCTTTGGTACCGCTGTCAGATTCGTTTGTTTGCATGGTTCGGGCTGGCGCCTGCTGGTAGTTCAGATTGCCGGCGTCGCGGCGAGATTATTGGTCAGCCGGGGGAGCGCCGCAATCAGTACTATCAGCAATACTGCCGCAGCGGCCACGACCGACCAGGGAGTGGGAACGCCGTCAACCGCAGCGGCAATTGCCCAGGCAATTAACAATGGATTGGACGAAGCCACCAGTGTCACAAAACCATGCAAAAACTGCGCACCAGTGCGCAACAGGCAGGCAAACAGTACGCCGGTCAGTGGTGAAACCAGCAACTGCAGCAACACCACGGGATCGCGGAAGCTGACCCACAGCGCGGCAATGCTGCCCATACCCAGCGCCGCCAGCGGCAGAATGTCGAGCCGCCGGCGCACATAGAACCAGGGATAGATTGCGGCCAGCAGCACCACCGGCACAGCAATCCACATTGTCGCGCCGACGCAGCTGAGAATGACTATTGCCTGCGCGGCAACGTACAAAGCCCAGCCAAAATCGGTACGCGCCGCCACAAAGCCCTCATTGGCCGCCACGACGGCCATCAGGGCCAGCGGCACCAGCAAGGCCCACGCATGTGCCGTCAGCACCCAGATTTTGACCGGGCCACGCAGGCCGATCTGAGCGGCAAGTTGTGCAGACACGCTCATGGTTGCTTCTGCCGCCGTCAGGAAAACGCCTTATCAATTGCGGAATGCACTTTTTCCCGGGCGCCACCCTTGCACATAGAGCCATGACCGGAAATCAGGTGATCGAAATTCAATGCCGCCAGCCGCGCAAAATCTGCCTGCAGGCTTTTACCTTCCGGCGTCATAACCTTGAGCCAGACCGGGCCTACCAGCATACGCAGCGGAAACCCCATCAGCGGCATCATGATGCTGGTCAGCAGCGAATTAAAGCGCCGGTCTGCATAATGCTGCAGACAATCGCAGGTCACCAATATACCGCCGTGTTGTTCCAGCAATATGACGGCCTCAGGATGCCTGCTGTGGCCGAACAGCAGCACCCGGGCATCAGGAAACGGCAAATCGCCGGCGTCTTCAAGCAGACGCCCGGCCGCGGGCCCGGGCTCGGTGCGTGACCCCTGCGGTGCCCAGAAAGTCGCCTGGTAGCGGTCAACGTAGTACCGGTCATCACAGCCATGAAAATATCCCAGCCGCAGCACATGCCGCACGTTGCCAAGCGCATCAAGCTGGCGCTCGCCCGCAGCAGACAGCCGCACCGAGTTGATGACTGACAATTCATCACCATTGCGCACCACCACCATGTTGCGGCCGAAACGCAGCAATCGGTTGGCGCGGTAGGAACCGCGCACCAGAAAGACATCCGGAAACACCTCGACCGGCGGGTCGTGCGGCAGGGCGGGCGGATAGCCATCCTGCTGAGTTGCTGCCATAAAGACCCCCTGTGTCGGTCCGTCGCGCGCTGGACTGAGTGCTGCGGTTTCGCCAAAATGCGCTACCCGGCTCACTATGCCACAACAGGAAAATCATGACTCTGATCAAACCACTGCGCGGACTGCGCCCGGTACCTGACAAAGCCGCCGACGTTGCGGCGCCGCCCTACGATGTGCTGAATACAGCCGAGGCACGGCTGCGCGCACAGGGCAAGCCCTACAGCTTTTTGCACATTTCCAAGCCCGAAATTGACCTGCCGGAAGACACGGATCCATATGCTCCCGAGGTTTACGCCAAAGGCGCGGAGAATCTGCAGAACATGATCGATGCCGGTGTCCTGATGCGCGATGCGCAGCCCACGTACTATGTGTATCGGCTTACCATGGGCGAACATGTACAGACCGGTCTGGTTTTCGCCGGGTCGGTAGCCGACTATGACCGCAACCGTATCCGCAAACACGAATATACCCGGCCGCAGAAGGAAGACGACCGGGTCCGGCAGATCACCGCCCTGAATGCAGAAACCGGGCCGGTGTTGCTGGCCTACCGTGCGTCGGACGCCGTGCGCGAAATTATCGCTGCGGTCACGGCCAATGCACCGGACTATGATCTGATAGCCGACGACGGCGTAGGCCACACTCTCTGGGTCATGAGCGATGCAGCACAGATTGAGCAGCTCACCAGATTGTTTGACGGCATGGATGCCCTGTACATTGCTGACGGGCATCACCGCTCGGCTTCCGCGTCGCGCGTGGCGGCCGCCAAAAACAATGGCGCTGCCGCATCCGGGGAAAACTCATGGGATCATTTTTTGTGTGTGGCATTTCCCCACAATGAAACGCGAATCCTTGATTACAACCGCGTGATCAAAGACCTTAACGGCCTGAGCAAGGCAGAACTGCTGGAAAAAATCAGCGCTGCCTTTACGGTAAACGAAGCCGACGGGCAGGCCAAACCGGAGCGGCCGACAGAATTCGGCATGTATCTCGATGGCCAGTGGTATTTGCTTGAAATTGACCGCGACCGCATTCCGTCTGATGATCCGGTGGCACGCCTTGATGTCAGCCTGCTGCAGGACAATCTGATTCGCCCCCTGCTGGGAGTGGCAGACCCGCGCACCGACGACCGCATCGATTTTGTGGGTGGCATTCGCGGGCTGGCTGAACTGGAGAAACGGGTGGACAGCGGTGAAATGCAAGTTGCCTTCGCGCTCTATCCGACCAGTATGGAGGCGCTGATGGCCGTGGCTGACGCCAATGAGGTGATGCCACCGAAATCCACCTGGTTTGAGCCGAAACTGGCGGACGGCCTGGTCTCGCATGTACTGGATTGATTTTTAAAGGTAATTGACATGAGCCAGCCTTACGATCATCCGGACATGCCCAAGCAGTGGATGGAAAACATGGTGCCCACCATGAACGACAAGGGCTACATGTTTGAAGTTCTGGACGACTATGCCAGGGAATTCATCGACTACGCGGGCAATTCCGCTAAACCTGCGCTGGAAGTCGGCTGCGCTTACGGCATAGCCACCATCGCGGCGCTTAAACAGGGAGCAGAAATAACGGCATGCGACATGGAGCAGCGGCATCTGGATGTACTGCGGGAACGCGCACCGGCCAACCTGCATGACAAACTGACCACCAAAGCAGGAAAGCTGCCGGATATTGATCTGCCAGAGAACACTTTCGGGAGCCTGTTATGTTCCCGCGTGCTGCATTTTCTCTACGGTGATGAAGTGGACCGGAGCGTGGCGAATATGTATCGCTGGCTGCAACCGGGGGGCCGGCTATTCCTGGTGGCCGACACTCCATACGGAATCTGGCGCAAGTTTATTCCCGTCTTTGAGGAACGTGCGGCGAATGGCGAGCGCTGGCCCGGTGAAATGGAAAAACCGGTGCGCTATCTGCCGTTCGAGGCTCGCAATGAAGACAGCGGACCACCGATGATGAATCTCCTCTGTCCGGAGCAGTTGGCGCGCACCGCGGAAGAAGCGGGCTTTGTGGTAGAACGGGCTGCTTTTATTGACCGCCCGGACTTTGAGGGACTGGGGCGCATGGACGGCCGTGAAAACTGTGGTCTGGTTGCGGTCAAGCCTGCCTGAACAAGCTTCAGCCGAGAACACCATGATCAAGGGATTTCACCACGCTGCCATATCCACGCCCGATCTGGATCGCTGTATCAGTTTTTATACGCAAACTATCGGCGGTGAGGTTGCCTGGGAATTTGGCTGGAATCAGGGCACGCCCGCGGCCGATGCGGTGACCGGGCTGCAGGACTCCGCCTGCCGCGCCGCCATGCTGAAAATCGGTGATACTT
>CAYGKB010000180.1:0-2889 GCA_964350425.1 uncultured Chromatiaceae bacterium
GGTCTGTTGTCATGGAGCCGTTCAGAGGAATTCTGTTACTGATCGGTCTGATCCTTATTTTCGGTATCTTCTGTTACAGCCGCGGCTGGTACCCGAAGCCCGCTAAATGGTTTGCGCGTCGTTCGAAGAGACATACCGATGAGCCGAGTCTGACAGCAGATGAACGCAGTCAGCCCGTATTGCGTGAACCCGAGGCTGCTCCTGTCAGGGCGAAAACACCGCCACTCAGACCGGATTCCAAAGTCGTTACGGTGCGCATCATGCCGCAGCAGGGTGCTGCCTTTCCCGCCGAAGAGTTAATTCTGGCATTGCGATCGGCCGGTCTGCGCCATGGCCAGTTCGGCATTTTCCATGCTCACGCCGAAGATGATGAGCGCATTCGTTTCAGCGTTGCGAGTCTGGTTGAGCCGGGATCTTTCGATCTCAGCAAACTCAAGGAATCGGAATACCGGGGCATTAGCATGTTCGCCGTATTGCCGGCGCCGGAAAACGGTCTGCAGCTGTTCGATGACATGGTGGCAAAAGCCCGCGAAATCACCAAGACCATAAACGGTTGCCTGGTGGACGAGCAGGGCAGTGCCTTTAGCCTGCAGCGCGAACGTTATATGCGCGAAGAGCTGATTGACTATCTGCGTCGGCACGAATTCGAGAGCGAGCCTGCCAAACCAACGGTCGTCGAATGAGCGCTCCAGGTAAAGCGCGCCGGCAGGCTGAGACCCTGCGCGAACAGATTGACCAGCACAATTATCGGTATCACGTGCTGGATGATCCGCAAATTCCCGATGCGGAATACGATCGTCTATTCCAGCAGTTGCTCAAACTTGAAGCGCAATATCCCGATCTCGTAACCCCCGATTCGCCCACCCAGCGTGTAGGCGGCGAGCCGCTGGCTGGTTTCGCGCAGGTCCCTCATGCAGTGCCAATGCTGTCGCTTGATAACGCCTTTTCTGCCGAAGACATCATCGCGTTTGACAAGCGCGTGCGCGAGCGCCTCGAATCTGACGACGAGGTGGCCTATGCGGTGGAGCCCAAGCTTGACGGTATGGCAATCAGCCTGCGATATGAGCAGGGAAGTTTTGTTCAGGCAGCCACCCGCGGCGATGGCCGCACCGGCGAGGATGTCAGCCACAATGTAAAAACCATCGCCGCCGTGCCTATGCGCCTGCATGGCAGAGGGTTTCCGCAAGTGCTTGAGGTGCGTGGCGAAGTCTACATGCCGCTGGCTGGTTTTGAAGCCATGAACGCTGCCGCGCGCAAGTCCGGCGAAAAAACATTTGCCAATCCGCGCAACGCCACTGCCGGCAGTTTGCGTCAACTTGATCCGCGTGTCGCTGCGCAGCGGCCATTAACGATATTCGTCTACGGCGTAGGTGAAGTATCCGGGGGCGAACTGCCTGATACCCATAGCAAAACCCTGCAGCGCCTCGCGGACTGGGGGCTGCGTGTGTGCCCGGAGAACCAGGTGGTAGTGGGTGCGGCTGGTTGCATCGACTATTTTGAGCGTATTGGCAAACGTCGCCATTCACTCGCTTATGAGATTGATGGAGTGGTCTGCAAGGTAGATGACTACGCGTTGCAGCGCGAGCTCGGCTTTGTGTCTCGAGCGCCGCGCTGGGCAATAGCCAGCAAGTTTCCGGCGCAGGAAGAACTCACGGTAATCAAGGGGGTGGACTGGCAGGTAGGACGCACCGGCGCGCTGACGCCGGTTGCGCGACTTGAGCCAGTCAACGTGGGCGGCGTCACCGTATCAAACGCAACCCTGCACAATATTGATGAACTGGAGCGCAAGGACGTGCGTATTGGCGATACCGTGTCGGTGCGGCGGGCAGGCGACGTGATTCCGGAAGTCGTCAGCGTTCTGACGGCAAAACGTCCCAAAAATGCAGTGCGAGTCCGATTGCCCCAGCAATGCCCGGTATGCAATTCAGAGGTTTCCAGAGCAGAAGGCGAGGCTGTCGCACGTTGCAGCGCGGGATTGTATTGCGAAGCACAACGTAAAGAAGCGCTAAAGCATTTTGTTTCCCGCAAAGCCATGGATATTGAGGGATTAGGGAGCAAGCTGATCGAGCAGTTGGTTGATGAGGGCCTCGTGAAGACGCCGGCGGATCTGTTTGACACTCAGCGCATCAATGTTGAAAGCCTTGCGGAACTAGAGCGTATGGCGGAAAAGTCTGCGTCTAATCTTGTTGCCTCTATAGACGCAAGTCGTGATGTTAGTTTGAGTCGTTTTTTGTTTGCGCTTGGAATTCGCGAGGTCGGCGAGGCCACGGCAGAAAATCTGGCCAATTATTTTGGTTCCCTGGAAGCGCTGATCAGTTCCAGCGAGGACGTGGAAGTATTGGAACGGGTTCCTGACGTTGGGCCGGTCGTCGCAGAACACATACGTGCTTTTTTTAGCGAAGAGCACAATTTGCAGATCCTAAACCAACTTACCGGGCCGCAGGGGTTACGAATAAAGACCGTCGACGTTACTAAAGATATCGAGCAGGAATTTGCCGGCATCACCTTTGTGGTAACAGGCACATTGGCCAGTATGACGCGGGATCAGGCGAAAGCGGAGATTAAGCAACGAGGCGGCAAAGTTTCCGGCAGCGTGTCGGCAAAAACCGGTTACCTGGTCTACGGCGAAAAAGCCGGGTCCAAGCTGGACAAGGCCCGACAGCTTGGTGTTGAACTGCTCGATGAGGATGAATTTCTGAAAAAGCTCGGCAGGACCTAAGCCCGCCCATATCCTCCCGTTTGGCGATGGATTATTGATTTATCGCTGCTGGCTGCTATAAATGGTCATTTAGGACCCTATATGGCAATAAACAGGTATTTTTATGGCCAGCCCCTTGCAAAGACGAATATTGAGAGCCTTGGCAATCGCTATCAAGTCTCTGGCCCGCG
>CAYGKB010000180.1:2899-3798 GCA_964350425.1 uncultured Chromatiaceae bacterium
GGCCTCTGGAATAAGTTTTCGACAATTTGAAGAAGTTGCTAAGTCGGCTTTCGTAGAAGTGGCGGCTCAGGAGTATGGAATTCGTGGTCGTCCCACAAATAATTCTCGCATAGCTGTAATTACAGGACTTGGGCGCAAAGAAGTACGAAAAGTTCTTGATAAGAGCGATGGAAAGCAGATTGAAGATTTTGCATTGGAGTCGCCAGCATCGATTGTGCTTCATAATTGGAACAATGACCCGGAGTTCTTAGATTCGTCGGGATTGCCGAAAGTGCTGGACTATGGCCCAAGCAATAGTTCTTTTGTGTCATTGATAGCAAAGTATGCCGGCGATATACCTCCTGGCGCAATGAAGACAGAGTTGAAAAGAGTCAACGCTATTGAAGAAACTCCGAATGGGCAGCTACGTGTCGTCGCCCCATATTTTGTGCCTCCAGGGTTCGGGGATCGCTTGATTATTGGTTTGGAAGAGGGAGCTGCTACTTTACTAGGGACTCTTGCCTACAATTGCGATCCGCATGGGGGGGCTGAGCCACGATTTCAGCGGATAGCCAGTGTCGATGGCATTCATTCAAAATTCCACAAGGAAATTGAGCAGAATGCAAAGACTAAGCTTACGGAGTTTGGCCTAGATTTTTGTACTTATTTAGATTCTTTCGAGCGCAAAAGCCGAGCGCTTGATGAAAAGGATCTTGGCGAAAGCCAAATAGGAATAGGGCTGTATTTCTACAATACAGGCAATAGCGAGCAATAAAATTTGGCCCTATTTAGCGGACGCCGCTGCCGCGGATGGCCCGGACGCCACTACCACGAATGGCCCGGACGCCGCTACCGCGGATGGCCCGGACGCCGCTACCGCGGATGGCCCGGACGCCGCTACCGCGGATGGCCCGGACGCC
>CAYGKB010000181.1:0-3790 GCA_964350425.1 uncultured Chromatiaceae bacterium
GGTCGGTTCGATGCGCTCGAACAGGAATTTCGGGCCCGGCTGGAGGCCGGCGAGACAGGCTGATCCGCGCCCGACGAGGCGCCTGCCAATCCTGCAATCTGCCGGTTCTGTGCCATAATACGCGCCGTTTTTAGCCGGATCCCAGCTCCATGGACTTTTTTATCTCTAATGCATACGCGCAGCAGGCGCCGGGCGGCCCGGAGGGTCTGATGAGCCTGCTGCCGCTGGTGCTGATTTTTGTGGTTTTCTATTTTCTGCTAATTCGGCCGCAAACCAAGCGGCAGAAAGAGCATCGGGAAATGGTCGCGGCCCTGGCAGTGGGGGACGAAGTCGCCACCGCGGGCGGCCTGCTCGGCAAAGTCACCGCTGTGAAGGAGAATTTCGTGCGCGTCGAAGTGGCCGATAACGTTGTTCTCACAGTCCAGCGGCATACCGTCAGCGCCGTAATGCCCAAGGGCACGATCAAATCAGTCTGAAATCATGAACCGATATCCTTTGTGGAAGAACCTGCTGGTTGCTTTTATCGTCGCGCTAGGCGCGCTGATTGCTCTGCCTAACCTGTTCGGCAAAGCGCCGTCGGTGCAGGTTGCTTTGAAAGACACCAGTGCAATTATTGAAACAGAAGTTGACAGGATGCTCGACCTGCTTGATGAGGCCGGTATCGAAAGAGCCAATGCCTATGTTGATGACGGCCGGTTGCTGATCAGCTTTGCGGATGTGCAGCAGCAGCTGCGCGCCAATGAATTGCTGAACGAGAACCTTGGGCAGAGTTACCTGGTAGCGCTGACGCTGGCGCCGCAGACTCCGGATGGCCTGCGTATACTGGGCTTGCAGCCTATGAGTCTGGGTCTGGACCTGCGCGGGGGGGTGCACCTGGTATACGAGGTGGACCTGCAAGCTGCGGTCAAACAGCGCCTGGAAATTCTGGCCAATGATCTCAGCCGTGACTTACGCAAAGAGCGTATTCGTCGCAGTGTGCGCGTCGCGGGTGATGAAATCCGGATTCGCGTCGGGGACCCACAGGACCTTGATCGCGTCGAGGAGATTGTCGCCGATATTGTCGAAATGGAAGAGCCGCTGGCCATGCGGCGAGTCAGTGCCGGCGACGAAGAACAACTGGTGGTTCAACTGACCGACAATCAGAAGCGCGCGCGTCAGGATTTTGCTATCCAGCAGAACACTGTGACCATGCGCAATCGTGTCAACGAGCTGGGCGTTGCCGAGCCCGTGGTGCAGCGGCAGGGGCTCAACCGCATTGTAGTGCAACTGCCTGGCATCCAGGACCCGGGTCGCGCCAAGGACATACTTGATGCAACCGCAACGCTGGAATTTCGCATGGTCTGCGATACCGAGAACGCTTTTGAGGCCGAGCAACGCGGCCGTGCGCCGCTGGGCTGTGAGTTGCATCGTGATCGGGATGGCCAGCCTGTGCTGCTGAAACGCGGTGCGGTAGTGACCGGCGATCAGCTTACCGATGCTAGTCAGGCGTTTGTCGACGGGCAACCCTCAGTAAACGTAACGCTGGACTCACGCGGTGCCGATGAAATGCTGCGCACCACACAGGAAAGCGTCGGCAAGCCGATGGCTGTGTTGTTTATCGAGAAAGTGCGCGAGACGGTGGAGCGCAACGGCGAGGAGCAGCAGGTCACGGTTGAGAAACAGGAAGTTATTAACGTGGCCACCATTCAGGGCGTTTTCAGCAGCCGGTTTCAGATAACCGGTCTGGGGCCGGTGGAGGCGCGTGATCTGGCGCTGCTGCTGCGTGCAGGCGCTTTGGCGGCACCGGTTTTCGAGGTTGAAGAGCGCACCATTGGCCCGAGCCTTGGTCAGGAAAACATTGATCGCGGATTCAATGCCATCATGATTGGCTTCGGCCTGGTGGTGGTGTTTATGGCCATCTACTACCGGGTTTTTGGGTTGATTGCCGACCTGGCGTTGTTTGCCAACCTGATATTGATGGTCGCGGTGTTGTCGCTGTTGCAGGCATCTCTGACCCTGCCGGGTATAGCCGGCATCGTGCTGACAGTGGGTATGGCAGTGGATGCCAACGTGCTGATATTCGAACGTATTCGCGAAGA
The DNA here is from genome assembly GCA_964350425.1 of uncultured Chromatiaceae bacterium. GTDB lineage: Bacteria > Pseudomonadota > Gammaproteobacteria > Steroidobacterales. The sequence continues at coordinate 2,079 of CAYGKB010000181.1, forward strand.
AATCCGCAACGGCAACTCGCCGCAGGCGAGTATTTCTGCCGGCTATGAAAAAGCCCTGTCGACCATTGCCGATGCCAACGTCACGACTCTGATCGCGGCCATTGTGTTGTTTGCGTTCGGCACTGGTCCGATCAAGGGGTTCGCGATTACTCTTTCGGTAGGCATCGTGACATCGATGTTCACCTCCATTATTGGCACGCGTACGCTGGTGAATCTGGCTTTCGGCGGCCGTAAATTGCAGAAGCTCGCCATATAGGCCTGGACATGAAACAGCTAACCGCAAGATTCAACTTCGATTTCATGGGCAGGCGTAAGCTGGCCATAATCCTCTCTGCCGTATTGCTGGTGATGTCAGTCGGGTCGCTGATTGCCCGCGGCCTGAATTTCGGCATCGACTTTACCGGCGGTGTTCTGCTGGAGGTCGGCTACGAAGGTGCCGCGGATCTGCCGGGTATCCGTTCCGCGCTGGGTGGCGCCGGTTTCGGCGATGCTCAGGTGCAGAACTTCGGGGCTTCCAGCGATGTGCTGATTCGACTGTTGCCGCGCGAAGATGCCGACAACGCCAAGCTGGCAGAGAACATATTGGGTATTTTGCAGCAGGCGGATGCATCGGTGGAGCTGCGTCGGGTGGAATTTGTTGGTCCGCAAGTGGGTGAGGAGCTCACCGAGCGCGGCGGCACCGCAATGATTTTTGCCCTGCTGATGATACTGGCCTACATCATGTTCCGTTTTCAGTGGAAGTTTGCCGTCGGTTCAGTCGCGGCACTGGTGCACGATGTGATTATCGTAATCGGCACTTTCTCAATATTGCAGCTGCCATTCGATTTGTCGGTGATGGCTGCTGTTCTGGCAGTGATCGGCTACTCGCTAAACGACACCATTGTGGTATTTGACCGTATCCGCGAAAACTTTCGGGGCGTTCGGCGCGGCACCGCAGTGGAGATTGCCAATACTTCCATCAACCAGATGCTGGGTCGCACGCTGATCACCAGCCTGACGACCTTGCTGGTGCTGCTGTCGCTGTTTCTGCTTGGTGGCGAAGCCGTCCGCGGTTTTTCAACCGCACTGATTGTCGGCATTTTTGTCGGCACCTACTCGTCGATTTACACGGCGACCACGACCGCGCTGGCGCTGAATGTCACGCCGCAGGACCTGATTGTGCCGAAGCAGGAAGAACTCATCGACGACCTTCCGTAGCGGCCGACCGTTTTTTTGCCGCCGCATAGCGATTGCCGTCGCAGCGACTTGGGGTTCGGAGCAAGACGGTAATGCGCGGAGTGGCGGCAAAAGACCGTTGCTACAGACAGGTCTTCAGCAGCTTTTCCAGTTCGCCATGCAGTTTCAGCGGCCCGGCAAGCAGGTTGCCGGTCTCCAGGTAGTCGCCGTCATCGGTGATGCTGCTGACGATACCGCCGGCCTCACGCACGATCAGGCTGCCGGCGGCAATGTCCCAGGGCTGCAGTCCGAACTCCCAGAAACCATCCAGCCGGCCGGCTGCCAGGTAGCTCAGATCCAGCGCAGCCGAACCGGGTCGACGCACGTCGGCAGCGATGCGCATGACGGCTTCGAACTGCCTGAGGTATTGCGACATCCATCTGTCGTTCATGCGATAAGGGAAACCGGTGCCGATCAGGGCGCCCTCCAGGACTTTGTGCCTATCCATCCGCAGTTTACGGTCGTCCAGCAATGCGCCGCTGCCGCGCACTGCGGTG
>CAYGKB010000182.1:0-3789 GCA_964350425.1 uncultured Chromatiaceae bacterium
GGCTATGCCGATTTCATTCAGACCGACGCGTCGATCAACCCCGGCAACTCGGGCGGTGCGCTGGTCAATCTCAAAGGCGAACTGGTTGGCATCAATTCAATGATCTACAGCCAGAGCGGCGGCAACATCGGCATCGGTTTTGCCATCCCCGTGAACATCGCCAAATCCATCATGGAACAAATCCTCGAATTCGGTGAAGTGCGCCGCGGACTGCTCGGCGTCAGCATCGGCGACCTGACTGAAGAGACGGCAACCGCGTTCGGCATTGAAAGCGGCAATTACAAGGGCGCGCTGGTGCAGGAAGTGTTCCCGGATTCGGCTGCCGAGAAATCCGGCATCGAAGCCGGCGACGTGATCATTGAGGTTGACGGCGAAACCATTGACGGCGCGACCGACCTGCGCAACACCATCGGCCTCAAACGCACCGGCGATGAGGTGCGCCTGAAAGTCCTGCGCAACGGCAAAACCCGCAACATGAAAGCCGTGCTGGGCAGCCGCGATGACGAGATGGCGGCATCAGTACCGGCCGATGATATTCACCCGCGGCTGGCCGGAGCTGAGTTCTCCAACTACGACGGCAAACAGGCATTCCGCGGCAAGGGCGTGCAGGTGGACAACGTCGCCGGCGGCAGTCCGGCGGAATACGCCGGTCTCGAAGCCGGTGACATCATCGTGCAGCTCAACAACAACACCATCAGCAACGTTGCGGACCTGCGCAAATACGCAGAAGACCAGAAAGTACTCGGCATGAGGATCGTGCGCGGCACACGTGTGTTGCTCCGGGTAATCCGCTAGCCGACAATAACCGCATGGACGTTTACCTCGTCGGCGGTGCGGTGCGCGACAATCTGCTTGGCCGCCCGGTCCGTGAAAAGGACTGGGTGGTTGTCGGCGCCCGGCCCGAGGAGCTGGAACAGCAGGGCTACCGCAAGGTCGGCAAAAACTTCCCGGTGTTTCTGCATCCGCAAAGCGGCGAGGAATACGCACTGGCGCGCACCGAAACCAAGACCGGTCCCGGCTATCACGGTTTCGATGTGTACGCCGGCGCCGACGTCACCCTGGAGCAGGATCTGCAGCGCCGCGACCTTACCGTCAATGCCATTGCGCAGGATGATGCGGGCCGGCTCATTGACCCATGGCACGGGCAGCAGGACATTGACAACCGCGTGCTCCGCCATGTGTCCGATGCCTTTCGCGAGGACCCTCTGCGGGTGCTGCGCGTCGCCCGCTTTGCCGCCAGCCTGCACGAGTTCGGGTTCAGCATTGCGCCGGAGACCGCCGCGCTGATGCGCGACATGGCCACTGCCGATGAGCTCGGCGCACTGACGCCGGAGCGCGTCTGGCAGGAAACCGAAAAAGCCCTGCGCACCGCGCGCCCGGACGTGTATTTCGCCACCCTGCGCGAGTGCGGCGCACTGGCAGTGGTATTTCCTGAGGTGGACCGGTTGTTCGGCGTACCGCAGCCGGAAAAATGGCACCCCGAAATTGATACCGGCACACATATATTATTAGTGTTGCAGCAGGCAGCCGCACTGACCGACTCGGTGCCGGTGCGCTTTGCCGGACTGGTGCACGATCTGGGCAAGGGCACCACCGATCCGCAGTACTGGCCGTCGCATCGCGGCCATGAAAAACGCGGCCTCAAACTGATCGAAGCACTCAGCGAACGCCTTGCCGTCCCAAACAATTGCCGCGACCTGGCCCTGCACGTGTGCCGTTTCCATACCGACGTGCACCGCGCCGGCCAGCTGCGCCCCGACACCATGCTGAAAATTCTTGAGGTCACCGACGCCTTCCGGCGCCCGGAACGTTTCGAGCTGCTGCTGCAGGCCTGCGAAGCCGACGCGCGCGGCCGCACCGGGCTGGAACAGCGGCCGTATCCGCAGGCCGATAAATTCCGTGCCGCACATACTGCCGCGCGCAATGTCGCCGCGGCAGACATTGACGCCGGCGGCGCCACCGGCGCTGCATTCGGCGAGGCGCTGCGCGCCGCGCGCGTGGCCGCCATCGCCGCGCTGGGTTTGCGCGACTGAAAGCCGCGGCGCATGAACGAAGCCATCCTGCTGTGGGCGCTGGCGGTGGTGCTGATCGCCGTCGGCATTGCCGGTCTGGCTTTACCGGCATTGCCCGGTGCGCCGGTGATGTTTGCCGGTTTTGTGGTAGCCGCCTGGGCGGACGATTTTGCCTATCTCGGCACCGGTACCCTGGTGGTATTCGGGGTGCTGTCGCTGCTCACCTATGTAATCGATATTGTCGCCGGCTTACTCGGTGCCAGACGCTTTAATGCGTCCCGGCAGGCGGTGTTCGGCGCCGGCATCGGCATTCTGGTGGGTATTTTTTTCGGCCTGCCCGGCATTCTGCTGGGGCCGTTTCTCGGCGCTGTCGCCGGTGAACTGTACCTGCGCCGTCACTGGAAAGCAGCGGGCTGGTCCGGACTGGGCGCCACGCTGGGCATGCTGCTCGGCGCCGCGCTGAAACTGACGCTGGCGTTCGGCATGCTCGGCTGGCTGATCTTTGCGCGCCTCTGAAACCACGCCAGTTAAAGCGCCGCGCGCATGTCCCTGCCCAGCAGGGCGGACGGCGCTGCCGCGCGGCCGCGTGTCAGCGCCATCACCTTGACCGCTTCACCCATTTCACCGGGCAGCATCAGGGTGCGCAAACCAGCCGCCAGTTCGGCCTGATATTGCAGATCAGAAGAATAATCATCGGCGGCCGCCCGCGCGGCCAGCCGTGACTCAATGCCGGCAGCCAGCAAAAAATTCGCCTGCGTGGTGTAACCCGCGATGCTGAGTCCGGCAGCCTCGCCCGCCTCGGCCAGCGCCGAAAAATCCACCCACGCGGTAATGTCCTGCAGACCGGGCCAGAAAAACGGATCGTCATGGGCACGATGCCGGTAGTAACACCGCAAAGTACCGGAACTGCGTTCACGGTGATAATACTGCGCACGACTGTAACCGTAGTCGAGCAGCACAATGGCGCCGCTGCCCAGCGCATCACTGAGTGAAGCCAGCCATGCCGGCAGCGCCAGGTTCACTTCCGAGCAATAAGGCTGCTGCACGTCCAGCCCGAGGCCGGCGACAAAATCACGCAGTTGCGTATCAGCAGCGCGCGGACTGGCGACCAGGGTATCGCCGTCCCGGCTCACGCCAAGTTCTGTAGTGCTATTGCCGTCAACAACAAAGCGCTGCACCGGCAGTGCGTCCGCCACTTCATTGCCGACTATGACACCGTTCAGCGGCGTCGCCGGCAAGCGCTCCAGCCAGACCACCCGGTCCCGCAGCGGCGCCGGCAACTGGTCCAGCCTGGCGGCCTGGCGCGCGCGCAGTTCGGCGCTGGTCTCGAGAATCAGATAGCGCGCGGGCAGCGCCTGCAGCCGCTCGAATTCAAGCAGCATATCGGCGGCCATGCGGCCGGTACCGGCGCCGAGTTCCAGCACGGTGTCGCCGTCACAGGCCTGCAGCACTTCGGCGAGCTGGCCTGCCAGACAGGCGGAGAACAGCGGCGAAATTTCCGGCGCAGTGACAAAATCGCCCGCCTCGCCAAACTTGGCGGCACCGGCACTGTAGTAGCCAAGGCCGGGTTCATACAGTGCCGCATTCATATAGTCACGAAACGATATCCAGCCGTCTGCCGCGGCGATGCGCTCGCGAATCACGGCGACAAGGCGCTCGCTGTGAGCGCGCGCGTCGGCATCGGGTGCAGGCAGGGTCAGTTGCGTCACTGCAATTCCGCAACGTAAAAAACAAAAGCAATTGGTGAATAAGGCATGCTGAGTTAATCTTACCAGCG
>CAYGKB010000183.1:0-3724 GCA_964350425.1 uncultured Chromatiaceae bacterium
TCACAAAGCCGTGTTGCTTCAGCACGGCATGCACGCGCTGGTAGGAATCGCCCTCGGGCAGCACCCAGGACCACAATACACAGGAAAATTCCTGCGGTGGCAGCAGGGTCTCCAGACCCAGTTCTTTCAGGATCACGGCGATGCGCCCGGCACGATGCCGATACACCGAACGCCGCTGTTCCCAGCCGCCGGTATCTTCCAGTTCCTGCAATGCCTCGAGCAATGCGAAGGCCGGCTGGACTGCCTGCGTAAACGGCGAAAAGCCGGCGCCGTGCTGTCCCTGGTAATAAGCCGCCAGATTAAGATACACACTGCCTGCAGGCACCAATTCGTCCGCCCACATATGTTTGCGGGCCAGCACAAAGGAGATACCGGGCACCCCCTGCAGGCACTTGTTGGCGGTAGCTGCCAGTGCCGCGACGTTCCAGCCGTCAACGTTAATTGCCTCGGCGCCGAAACTGCTGACCGCGTCCAGCATCAGCCGGATACCGTGGCCGGCGCAATGCTCACCCAGCTCGGTCAGGTCATTGAGCCTGCCGGTGGTGGTCTCATGATGCACCGCGACTGCATGGGTAATGTCGGCGCGCATGTCGCACTCGGCGCGCACTTTTTCCATGTCGATGGGCTCCCCCCAGGCCGACGCCACCACGTAGTGCGGCTTGCCCTGGGCGGCGAGCATGCTGGCCATGCGCTCGCCATATACGCCATTGGCCACCACCAGCGTGGCCGAGTCACGCGGTGCAAAACTGGCCAGCATTGCCTCGACCGCGCAGGTACCGGAGCCGGTCAGCATCACGGCCTGGAAATCTTTGGGCATCTCGCGGTAGACGCGAATAAGGTGACCGTTAATGTCGCGGGTCAGATCGGCGAATTCCGGTTCGCGATGGCACCAGTCGCCGCGATGCAGGGCATTGCGCACCCGCTCGCTCAGAGTCACCGGGCCGGGGTTGAGTAACACGGTGCGTGCTGAAGCTTTGGCCGTCATGACTGCAAATACCCCCTGAGGCGCTGCGCGACTTCAGCCGGCGTCACCGACGGCCGCGGCAAATCGTCGGGCACGCCCGCTAACGTCGGCACGTGCAGGAATACCGGGCCCGACCGCGCGGCAAATGCGTTTTCAATTGCCGTTGCCACCGCCGCAGGGTCCGCCAGACTGTGCACCGCACGGTAGCCGCTGGCAGCCGCAATGGCGCAAAAATTCACCGAGCGCGACACCGTCGCCTGACCGCCGGTGGACTCATGAATACCGTTATCCAGCAACACGTGCACCAGGTTGGGCGGTGCCTCAAAACCCACCGTGCTTTGTGCACCCAGGCGCATCAGCGCGGCGCCGTCGCCGTCCAGCACCAGCACCCGACGCTGCGGTTGCGCCAGCGCGATACCGAGGCCCAGGCTGACGGCGCAACCCATCGAACCCACCATATAGAGTTGGTTGGCACGGTCGTCACAGGCATATAATTCGCGCCCGGTATAACCCGTGGTCGCAATAATGACGGTGCCTGACGCAGGGTCGGCAACCTGCTGCACTGCCTGCAGCACAGCATGACGGCTGGCCATGGCAGCAACCGGCTGAACTGCGGCGGGCTGCGGCGGCGTCACCCGTGGCTGCGAACGCAGGGTCGCCGGTGCCACGCTGCCCTTGCGCATTACCAGCGCGTAGGGTGTATGTTCCCCGTCCATGTGCGCCACCGCGCGTTCCAGCGCCAGCTCGACGGCCGTGCTGTCAGTCGGGAAATATTCCCAGGGAATGCGCATCAGCTCCAGCAGCGCCGTGGTGATCGCACCCATCAGTTCGTGTTGCGGTTCGTCGGCCGGGCCGCCCGGCTCACCGCGCAGGGTGGGAATCAGCAGCACCGGCGAGCGAAAAGTGTAATTGAGCGAGGTAAGCGGATTCACGGTGTTGCCAAAACCCGAGTTCTGGAACATTGCCACACTGCGAACACCGGCAAATTCGGCACCCGCGGCAATGGCGACTGCATCACCCTCATTGACCGCGCCCACGTAACGCAGGTCAGGCGAATCAATGACAAAATTGATGAACGGCTTGAGATACGAGCACGGCACCCCGCTATAGAGCCCGAAGCCCCGGCGCTGGGCCGCGCCGATAAATTCCGCAGCTTCGATCACGAGAAACTTCCGGCCGCTACCACATCCTCGACGCTGTCCACATCCAGCCAGTGGCCGGTGGTATAGACCGCACGAATCTCCCGGCCGTCAGCGGCCAGGGCCGCGAGCAGCTGATGCAACTTCGCTTTGCGGTTGGCGGGATCAGCGGCCAGCGCGGCCACGGCCTCGCGCAGCACACCCAGCGCCCCGGCGCGCACCCGCATAACACCGGTCCATTCGCCGTGAATAGCGTTGTCATCCAGCGTTTCACCGGCGGTTGTCAGCAGCACGCGGCTGTTAAAGGCACGCCGCGAGTAAGGTTCGCTGCAACTGACATAGTCTGCAGCACGGCCACGGTTGACCGATTCGCGCCAGTCGGTATCCACGGCAATCACAAAATCTTCATCAAGCTCAGCCAGCGAGTCGAGTATGTAACGCTTGAAAATGACGTCACCGAAACTGATATACAGATCGCGCGAGTCATCATCATCTGCGGCGAGCGCGCACTGCAACGACATTAATTCACTGGTATCGGCATAGTCGGGGTTATCGACGTAGTCCGCCCCCTGCAGGTTTACTGCTTCCGGCGCGTAACCGCGCACCACGGTGATGCGCTTGATGCCGGTGGCATTGTAAGCCGCCAGAATATGCGCCAGCAGTGGTTTGCCCTGCACCTCCACCATGGTTTTGGGACGAGCGGTCGTCAACTCGCCCAACGCGCCGCCGCGGGAAGCCGCCAAAACAATGACCCGCGCTTCTTCGCCCCGTTGCGGCAAATAACGCTCTTCGGCTTCCTGCAGTTCGGATGCGCCCTGCAAGCGGAAAATTTCCTTCACCGGTGCGACGCGATCTTCGACCGAGATCAGACTTTGCTCGCGCTGCATGGTTTCGGCGCACTCGCGCATCGCGACAATGGCGGCGCGCAACAAATGATTGGCCCAGATCGCCAGCGCAAATCCGGCTTCACGGAATACATCAGTAGGCGTGGAATAGTACTTGGTTGGCACTATGACCACCGGGCTGCGATCGGCCCATTCCTTTTTAAAGGCCAGCACTTCCGCCGGGTGATTCAGAGCGCTGTGAATCAGAATGCCGTCGGACCCGGCCGCATGGTAAGCCTCGGCGCGCTTCAGCGCCTCATCCAGACCCCAGCCGGCGATAAAAGCCTCCACCCGGGTGATGATGGCAAAGTTGTCATCCTGCTGCGCATCCTTGCCGGCCTTGATGCGACTGCAGAACTCGTCAATGTCGGCCAGCTCCTGTTTGTCGCCGTCTATAAAGCTGTTGGTCTTCGGGTAAAGCTTGTCTTCGATACACACCGCTGCAATAGAGCGTTGCTCAAGTTTCCTGACTAAGCGCCTGACATTATTAAAATTTCCATAACCGGTGTCGCCATCCAGCATGATCGGCAGCGAGGTAGCATCCGCCATGAATTCCAGCATCTCCAGCACCTGCGTCCAGCTCGCCTCGTTGCTGTCACGCACACCGTATTGCGCCGACATGCACAGCCCGCCCGCCCACAGCGCTTTGAATCCGGCTTCTTCAGCGATTTTGGCGCTGATGCCGTTGTGAGCTTCACAGAGAAACTCCAGTTCCGGGCTGTTAAGGAGTTCGCGGA
>CAYGKB010000184.1:0-3706 GCA_964350425.1 uncultured Chromatiaceae bacterium
TAAGGCTAACAATACCGCTACTATTTGATTTCTCATCGGTTCTCCTGCACATAACGCCTTGGGCAACGGCGCGGCGAAAGCGGCGCGGTCGCTGCAGACTGTCCAGCGCAGAGGACGCGCCGCTTTTGGCGCGTCCGGCACGCGTAGCGTGCGAATTGCCCCAACTGGTTAGGTTGCATTGCGACTCACTTCAAAAATTGTGCCGCAGCTTCCGCATTGAATAGATCCATTCCGAATGACTGAAAATGCACTGGTGCCCGGGAACTTCCCAGTAGTGTAGCCCTTGAAGCTTAGCCTCTCGTTGCAGGCATCGCAGCGAATGAAAAAATAGGAGACTCCCCAGCCTGCAATTGCCAGACTTGCCATGACCAGTAGAGCCCCTTGGAGCATTAGACTCGAGAGCCCTAGGGGCAGCGGGCCAAAGTAGCGATTGGCAAATAATTGGCAAAAGTAAGCAAGAAGCCCTGACGTACCACTAACCCATAACCAAGCATTAGTCGCTATAAGATCGGACTTTGAGTGAATGGCCAACGTATATTCCCCGCAACCTAACGCCTTGGGCAGGGGCGCGGCGAAAGCGGCGCGGGCGCTGCATACTGTCCAGCGCAGAGGACGCGCCGCTTTTGGCGCGTCCGGCACGCGAAGCGTGTGACCTGCCCCAACTGGTTAAGTTGCCAGCTCATGGGCAGATATCACCTCGGTTCTTGTCTACAAAGGCCTCTCTTTCCTCCGAGTCTAGGGAACCATAAGTCTGTTGAACCATCAGCCGAACCTCCAAATATCTACGCGATACCCCATAGGTGCTGAGTACTAATGGAATGACGATAGGTTCAATGAATTCGCTACCAATATCCATCCAGCACACATCAAGTGTGTGCTTCGTTAAAACCAACTCTCGAGCGTGCTCGGGGGCGCCCTGGCTCCGAGCGATATTTTGTATAGTAAGCGCGTACTTTGTTGCTATGGCGAGCTTCTGGGAATTGTTAGAGAAAAGGCTCGATAGTTGATTGTCGATGTCGTCCCTGACGCCGTTTCCATCGATGTCGGGTTGGAACTCAAGTAGCTCAGTTATCGCAGTGTCTGCGTGTGCCGCCCCGGCGACTAAAAGAAGTAGCAAGCAGATAAGTCTGTTCATATGCAACTTAACGCCTTGGGCATGCGCCGCGGCAAAGTGATTGGGGAGCGCGTAAGCGTTCCCCGGTCGCTTGCCCCAACTGGTTACGTGACGATTGGCTCCGATACTGCAAAGTAGCTTACCCCGAGTTGAATGAAGAGAATGATTACCGTGTAACCAGCGCATCTAACCGGCGATATTCCGACAATTTTCCAGAATGCAAAATAGGTGCCTGCTGCCCAGAAACAGGCTCCGATGATTTCTACGAACTCTCCCAGTCCTAGCCTGTAGGTTGCGGCCCGAACGATTAGCTGCAGGACGGTTACGGCGCCAAAGGCCAGGAATACGCGTACTAGGTCGATGCCGCCACGGTTTCGCTCAAGTGCATAAAGAATCAGCACTACTAAAGCAAAGGCTATCCATGACTTCAAATCAACCACGATGATTTACCTAGTCACGTAACGCCTTGGGCATGGGCGGCACGCGAAGCGTGACGTCCAGCGAGCAACAGCGAGCGAATGCCCCAACTGGTTACATGCCATATTGCTCAATAGACTGCACCCACTGCGATTGCTCTTCGGTGTCCGGCACCTCTACACCGCGTGCTTTGGAAACCATATCGAGCGCTTCCCTGGCCGAATAGCCAGATTTTATAAGGATCGCACTGGCAATGATTCCGGTGCGTCCTATCCCCGCTCGACAGTGTATTACGACATGCTGTCCCGCGCTAATAGCCTGGAATAGCTGACCTGCGATTGTTTGAGCAGCCTCGGTGCTAGGTAAACCGCGGTCTGGGATAGGGAACGACGTGAATTCAATATCGTTGCTGCGACAAGCACTAGCTTCTTCGGTCAACTCTAGATCCCGCTCTTCGCTTGGCTCGAGAAGCGAGACCACGTGACTTACACCCAGTTGTTTTAGGCCGGCTACTTCGTCCTGCAGCCACTCGCCTCCGACAGGTTTAGCCATAACTGACAGTTGCCCATCGCCAATGGATTTAACTTCGTAGACTGTTGGCAACACTATCTAACTAGGCATGTAACGCCTTGGGCAGGGGCGCGGCGAAAGCGGCGCGGGCGCTGCAGACTCTCCGGAGCAGAGGACGCGCCGCTTTTGGCGCGTCCGGCACGCGTAGCGTGCGTATTGCCCCAACTGGTTATATTTCGCCTGGGAAAAGTTGAAGCCAGACATGCATAAGCCTTTCGGGTTTTGGGAACTGAAAGTTTCTCAGAAACACAGGGATACAGCCACCGTCATTCGTATTTGGATACCACTCAATGTCGATGGCTCTGCCTTGTGCAGAGACCTTTAAGTACACTTGAAAATAGGTATCGAATCTATCAACAGCCTGCTTTTCGCACGTGATAAAGGCTGAATCTTGCCGCAGTAAACCCCAAACTTGTTGCTCGTAGAATCGATCGCCGTCACTAGATGCCGAAAGGTATCTTTGCCATGCATCGGCCTCCGCAGAAGCAAAGCCGTTTTGAACCAACATAGGTAGAAGAATCAATGCCGGCCAGATTCGCATTTTGCGCCTAAGAAATATAACGCCTTGGGCAGCGGCGCGGCGAAAGCGGCGCGGGCGCTGCAGACTCTCCGAAGCAGAGGACGCGCCGCTTTTGGCGCGTCCGGCACGCGAAGCGTGTAACCTGCCCCAACTGGTTATATGCCCGCTTAGTCAAACTTGGCCCCGCACTTAGCACAGAACTTTGGTGCTGAGAACAAGCTTTGAGTAAACGCGGTTTTTCCACAGCTATCACAAAATTTTGTGGACTTTAGGTTTATGCCTGTGATCACGGCTACGGCAGGAACCATGAAATACAGCGCCTCTCCCCGGAATCCCAGTATGTAGCCAAATAGCAAGAAAAGAATGCCTGATCCAATTACGAAGGGCGGCCAGAGCTTTCGTTTCAGTTGTGCATCCTCGCCCAGGAAAAATATCACGAAACTCGCTGCGCCCAGTACGATCCATACGCCGACAAATATCGGCCAGACTTCGTCAGGATTTGGATTAATTTCCATAGGGCATATAACGCCTTGGGCAGGGGCGCGACGAAAGCGGCGCGGTCGCTGCAGACTGTCCAACGCAGAGGACGCGCCGCTTTTGGCGCGTCCGGCACGCGTAGCGTGTAGCCTGCCCCAACTGGTTATGTTTCTGGTTATTGCGCAATTGAAACTACTCGGTCGTCAGCGCCTAGCTGAAAAGTGAGGAACGCTGAACGAATCTGGCCGTCTTTAGTGACCGTGCGTGAAGTAGGAAAAAGTTCTGTTAGCAGCGATTCCAATTCGGTTTGAGTGCTGCCACCAATAAAATGAAGGCTAATAGCTTTCAGTTTTTCTTGATTAAGACGCAACACTACTAGCTCATCATCCATGCTATGAATGGTAGTTAGGTGATCAAAATACTTGGAAGCACCTAGTAATACAATCAACGCGACAATAGCGATATTTTTCCCCACTAGTTAACTCCTATAGAAACATAACGCCTTGGGCATGGGCGGCACGCGAAGCGTGACGTCCAGCGAGCGATAGCGAGCGAATGCCCCAACTGGTTAAGTGGCGCGCTACCTAAAATAGAAGTGAATGCCTGCA
>CAYGKB010000185.1:0-3704 GCA_964350425.1 uncultured Chromatiaceae bacterium
CGCTCAATGGCGCATTTCCAGGCTACCGGGGTCTCAACACCATCGCAGGGCCGCCATACTTCCATGTTCGGCATGAGACGCAGGCGTTCAACGTGCTCCACCGGCTGGTGGGTGGGACCGTCCTCACCGAGCCCGATGGAATCATGGGTGAACACCAGGATGCTCTGGATTTTCATCAGCGCGGCCATACGCAGAGCGTTGCGCGCATAGTCGGAGAATGTCAGAAAGGTGCCGCCATATGGAATGAAGCCACCGTGCAGCGTCATACCGTTCAGCATCGCGGCCATCGCAAATTCGCGCACGCCGAAGTAAATGTAGTTCCCAGCAGCCGACTCGGGCGTAACCGGTACCGACGTATCGTGCATCGTCAGGTTGGAACCGGTCAGGTCAGCGGAACCGCCGGCCAGTTCCGGCAGCAGTGGCGCAAAGGCATTGAGTGCAACCTGCGAGTCCTTGCGGGTGGCAAGCGTCTTGTCATTCTGCGCAATAGCGGCAATCGCAGCACTAGCATCGGCCTCCCAGTTGACCGGCAGCTCACCCGCCACCCTACGGCGCAGCTCCTCAGCCAGATCAGGGTGCGCGGCTGCATAGGCCTCGAAGCGCGTCTGCCATTCCGACTCCAGCGCCGCGCCGCGTGCCCGACCGTCCCAGCCGGCCGCAATATCCGCAGGAATTTCAAACGGTGCATAGGGCCAGTTGAGAAACTCCCGCGCGGCCGCAATTTCTTCTGCACCCAATGGTGCACCGTGGGTGGCCTCAGTCCCCTGTTTGTTCGGAGCCCCAAAACCAATCACCGTCTTGCAGCAGATCAGCGTGGGCTGCGTGGTATTGGCAACCGCCTGCTCCACGGCCGCCTTAATAGCGGCAGCGTCATGGCCGTCAACATCCCGCACCACCTGCCAGCCATAAGCCTCGAAGCGCGCCGGTGTGTCATCCGCGAACCAGCCCTGCACCTCACCGTCAATGGAAATGCCGTTGTCATCATAAAAACAGATGAGCTTGCCCAACCCCAGGGTACCTGCCAGCGAGCAGGCCTCGTGGGAAATGCCTTCCATGAGGCAGCCGTCACCGAGAAAGACCCAGGTACGGTGATCCACCACGGCGAAATCCGGACGGTTGAACTGCGCGGCCAGCATTTTTTCCGCCAGCGCCATACCCACGGCATTGGTGACGCCCTGACCAAGCGGCCCGGTGGTGGTTTCAATGCCGATATCCGGCTCGTATTCGGGATGCCCGGCAGTCAGTGCACCAAGCTGGCGAAAATTTTTCAGCTCGTCAATGCTCAGCGGATAGCCCGTCAGATGCAGCAGGGAATACAGCAGCATGGAGCCGTGTCCGTTGGAGAGCACGAAACGGTCACGGTCGGCCCAGCGCGGATTCTCAGGATTGTGCCGGAGATAGTCGTTCCAAAGCACTTCGGCAATATCGGCCATGCCCATCGGCGCACCCGGATGCCCCGAATTGGCTGCCTGCACAGCATCCATTGACAGTGCGCGAATGGCGTTCGCCAGTTCGCGGCGACCGGGCTGCGCTGCAGCCGACTCAGTGTTTGAAACCATGTTATTAATACTTATTGTTTATAAGGTCACTGGCCACCCGCTTTTTCAGCGGGCGGCAGGGCAGCGCATTTTCGCCCAAGCGCCCCGTGGTCGCAAATGCCGCGACCGTAAAAAAAGGAACCAGAATGGCGAATAACGATAATTTGTTACCCGAATCTCCGGTGCCGGGACTGATTCCCACCCTCAACAAGACCGGCTGGATGACCGCAGGGCTGGATGACTATTCGGCTGAATTTGCAGCTTATGCGGGAGCCGCCGGGCATTCAGGCGAAGAATCACTGGACATCGGCTGCGCCTATGGGGTGGCGACACTGGCGGCGCTTGAGGCAGGTGCCCGCATCTACGCCTGCGATATTGAACCGCGGCACCTGGAAATTCTCGCCCAACGGGTGCCTGCCGAAGCGCAGCCACGATTTCGCAGTTGTCCGGGCGCGCTGCCCGACGTGGACTTCCCTGCCGCGAGCTTTCGCGCAATTCTCGCCGCCCGGGTACTGCATTTTCTCGACGGGCCCCAGATTGAAACAACGGTGCGCAAGATGCATACCTGGCTCAAACCCGGCGGCCGGCTCTATCTGGTGGCGGACACCCCCTACACCGGTCCGTGGTATGTCCATGCCGAGCGCTACGAAACCCGCAAGGCGGCCGGCGAGCCGTGGCCGGGGCTGGTGGATGACTACGTCAGCCTGCTGCCCGCAGGGGTGGACCCTGAAGGCCACCCGCAATTCATCAATCCGCTGGACCCGGATATTATGACCAGAGTGTGCACTGCCGCAGGTTTCGAAATCAGCAAAGCCGCGTTCCTGTCCAGTTCCACACCGCGGGCGCGGGGCAACGAGCACGCCGGCATCGTTGCGGTTAAACCGGCAGCCTGAGCCGGACACGGGTATAATCCGCCGCCCTCTAAACAATTTTCACTGCTTGCAGATTTTCGAGTTTCAACCATGACAAACAGATACCAGTTTACTTCCGAGTCGGTTTCCGAAGGCCATCCGGACAAAATGTCGGACCAGATTTCCGATGCCATTCTGGATGAGTACCTGAAGCAGGACCCGAATTCGCGCGTGGCGGTCGAGACCATGGTTAAGACCGGTTTCGTCATGGTAGCCGGCGAAGTAACCGCCGATGCAGTCATCAACGCGGAAAAAACCATTCGTGATGTGGTGCTCGATATCGGCTACAACAGTTCCGACATGGGCTTTGATGGCGCATCGTGTGCCGTTCTTAACGCCATCGGCGCGCAATCGCCGGATATCGCCATGGGCGTGGATCGCGGCGACCCGCGTGCACAGGGTGCCGGTGATCAGGGCCTCATGTTCGGCTATGCCACCAACGAAACCGATGTGCTTATGCCGGCTGCCATTCAGTTATCGCACCGCCTGGTCGAAAAACAGGCAGAAGTGCGCAAGGCCGGCGAGCTGGCATTTCTCCGGCCCGATGCCAAAAGTCAGGTCACGCTGGTCTACGACAACCACAAGCCGGTCGCCATTGATGCGGTCGTGCTGTCAACCCAACATGACCCGGATGTCAATTTGAAAGACCTGCAGGAAGCGGTGATGGAATGCATCATCAAACCGATTCTGCCGGCTGGCTGGCTGACAGACGACACGCAATACCACATCAATCCTACCGGCAACTTTGTAATCGGCGGCCCGGTGGGCGACTGCGGACTGACCGGCCGCAAGATCATCGTTGACACTTATGGCGGCATGGCCCGTCACGGCGGTGGCGCTTTTTCCGGCAAGGACCCGTCCAAGGTGGACCGCTCAGCCGCGTATGCCGCTCGCTATGTAGCCAAGAATATTGTCGCTGCCGGGCTGGCGGAACGTTGCGAAGTTCAGGTGAGTTACGCTATCGGTGTGGCCGAGCCCACTTCCATCACCGTGGAAACCTTTGGCACCGGCACCGTATCGCAGGAACAACTTACCGCGCTGGTACGCCAGCATTTCGACCTGACGCCATACGGCATCCGCGAAATGCTTGACCTGATCAAGCCACAATACCGGGCCACAGCCGCATACGGGCACTTTGGCCGCGAAAACGAAGGTTTCGGGTGGGAACAGACTGATAAAGCCGAACAACTCAAAGTCGATGCCGCCGCCTGATTTAACGGAGCAAATATATAAATGAACACAGAAGCAGCCGTCG
>CAYGKB010000186.1:0-3692 GCA_964350425.1 uncultured Chromatiaceae bacterium
GCGAAGCGTGACGTCCAGCGAGCGACAGCGAGCGAATGCCCCAACTGGTTAGGTGTCATTCTGCACTTGCCTTGGATTCTAGTTTGTCTAGCAGTTGGTCGTGCCTATCGGCTTGAGCTTCCCAGCGATCCAGAAGCGCATCGTATCTGACAGCCTGTTGTTTGGCTTTCACCAACTGTCGATCGACCTCTTCGGTTTGAGCATCGTACTCATCCATTTGGCTTTGAATTTTGGCATCAACTTCAGAATCCCAATCTGATTCGTTGGCGCAGCCCGATAACGCCAAGCATGCAAGAAGACCAATATGTACGAAGCGCATAAAATTTCTCCTATGACACCTAACGCCTTGGGCTGCGGACGGCTGCGCAGCAGCCGATCCGGCGAACGGAGTGAGCGCACAGCCCCAACTGGTTATACGACCTCACCCGCCGACTCTAAGTTTGTAGGTGGAATAGTCATGGACGATTTCCTTCGTAATGCCATGACAAGAGACTTTGAAATTCACGTTGTCGCCGGCCTCTATTTTGACCATAAGATGCGTATTGCACTGATAGATGAAATTCCCATCAGCATCAAAGAGATCTGCGGTTACCTCAGTAAACTCGGCGGAAAGCTCACCGTTGTTGACCAGAGTGCCAATAATCTCGATCTGATAAGGCTGTGTTATTACCTTCGAAGAAGCAATCTCAACGTTACTTCGTTTAGGCGTGGCCCTGACGCCTTCTATTTCACTCGTCGCAATCGAGGGCTTCAGTGGAAGCGAGGCATTGTTGATGACGAAAATCGTGATAAACCAAATGCCCAGCATGAAGCCGCAGCCATAGAGAAAGCCTAGCCCCAACTTTCTAGCAATAAAGCGGAGTGCGTTCATTGGTGTGCTCTATTGGTCGTATAACGCCTTGGGCAGGGGCGCGGCGAAAGCGGCGCGGGCGCTGCAAACTGTCCAGCGCAGAGGACGCGCCGCTTTTGGCGCGTCCGGCACGCGCAGCGTGTGACCTGCCCCAACTGGTTATATCGCCAGGTCATTAACCTAGCCCGCCACCAAGAACCGCGCTTACAAGGATGGCGATTACGATAATGCCCAACGCAACTGCCAGGAACTGAAAAGCAAGCGCGCCGCCGCCTAGGGCGATCGCTCCTCCTGCCACACGCATCGGTTCATCTTTGGCTCGGCCTACTACCCCAAAGATTATTGCCAATCCACCAAGAATAGCCGTCAGCACTTGGACAATGCGATCAGTATCAAAAGAACTCTGGCTTGATGATTTTGGAGTTTCTTCACCCCGAAGTGCGGCCTGCGCAGCTTCTCGAATAGCTACTGCTTTTTCGGCAACTACCTCTTCAATGGACGGCTGCGGTGAGAATGGCCCTGCCCAGATATGTACTAGAGCCATTAACAGAGCAACCGCACCGATTGCGATACCGAAAAAGCTGATGGTTGCTGATGGTGAACTCATAACTTACTCCTGGCGATATAACGCCTTGGGCAAAGGGCGCGCGCGAAGCGGCGCGTCCAACGAGCGCATCGAGTGGTTTGCCCCAACTGGTTAGGCGCCATTTTCGGAATGCCTATCGATAGTGGGCACCAATGCACATGTCGCGGCGGAAAACGCGAGAAAGAATAGATAATTTGTAATCAAATTTAGCATTAAAGCAAACAAGACGATTTGAATTTGACTTCCTTGCGAATTATACAAAGCAGCAAACACTGGTGTTGCGAGTGTGGTTATGAGTGACGAACTCGCTGCAGTTGCAATGATTGGGAGGCTGGCTCGAAAGTGGTGGCGAAGGAACGCTAAACCGACGGGAATGGCGATAAATCTAGACTGTCTAAGAAACACCACTGGTAAGAAATAGACTGTTGCAGTGGCTAGAAGTATTGAAACAAATTCACGCGCGACGAAGTAAGAAGCGCGTTCCTGAACCAAAGACGCTGGAAACGAGAACAATAATTTGGGCGAATAGACTACTAAAATTACTAGAGAGTAGTTAACAAAATTTTTCCGAAGGTGTTCAATCCAGCTCATGTTTGGAAGAGCGGCGATTCGCGTTGCAATACGGGAAAATATGACCACGCCTAGCACGAATGCTGTAATAGCACTTATAAGCGCCGCTAAGGAGTTGCCCATCGTGGCACTCAGCGCAAATAGTGACGCTGAAGCAACTATGAGCTGTATGTCTGGGAGCAAATGCTGTGATGCTTTGGCGAGCATGAGATATGGCGCCTAACGCCTTGGGCTGGGGCGGCTGGCGAAGCCAGGCGTCCAGCGAACGAAGTGAGCGAATAGCCCCAACTGGTTAAGTGGCCGTTCGTTGGTGTTCATAGGCCGCTATGACCTCCGTCATGTGTATCGAGCTCGTGATCCACTAGAGACTTCTTAGGATCGCCACCAAACGGCTGGTTTTCAAGGGCTTTGCAAAAAGGCCATGGTATCCAGAGTCGAGCGATCAATTCTGGTGCATGCGTGGAGATGAAATATAAGACAAGGCTGGCGCCAACAAAGGGCAACAGCCAAATTAGGCAAAGATGACCAAACTTAGTCACATTGGGTTTGCCGTAGTCGATTACTACGAGAAACGATGCAACTAGATTTAGATACAGGAGCGTCGCAATGAAGACGATGCCGACGACGAGCCAGAATTGAGCAGCAAAGGCCATTTAACGCCTTGGGCAAAGGGCGCGCGCGAAGCGCGGCGTCCAACGAGCGCAGCGAGTGGTTTGCCCCAACTGGTTAAGTTGCGCGCTTAAGGGCATATTTGAGTCCTATTTGCGTCCGCGTAAGCTCGGATCTCATCGGGGCCTATTGACCCGAATACTTGCTGCACCATCGCGCGAACTTCTAGATAGCTAATAGAAACGCCATAGGTGTTCAGCACCAATGGGACGACTATCGCTTCAATACTTTTGTCTGAGTGTTCTTGCCAGCAAGTTTGCAGAGTACCCAATGAAAGTACTAGCTCTCGAGCATATTCTGGGTTTCCTTTGCTCTGCGCAATTCGTTGTAGGTTCGCGGCAAACGCCGTAGCAAGCGCTGCTTTAGACGGTTCTTCGGAGAAGAGTGCCGCAATTTCTACGTCAACATCATCCCGTACGCTGTTTCTATCAGCGTCGGGTTGAAATTCGAGTAGCTGCTCAATCGTACTATCAGCATGTGCCGCTGAGCTGATGGCAAGCAGTAAAGCGACAATTAGCCTGTACACGTGATTCATCTCTACTAGCAACTTAACGCCTTGGGCAAAGGGCGCCCGCGAAGCGCGGCGTCCAACGAGCGCAGCGAGTGGTTTGCCCCAACTGGTTAATTGGCCGTGGTCTAACGGTCACGACATTCCTTGGTTTCCGCATCCCATCGACCATTTCGATCAATGCAACTATCAATTGCCCAAAACTCCGCTGTATTTACACGAACGTAGCCAGCTACAACAATAAGCAGCGCAAGCCCCGCCAGCTTCAGATGTCTTAAGTTTTTACTGATAGCCCATGCAAAAAAATATCCGATTGCAGCTGGAATACACAAAATAGTCACAAGCAAAAATCCGTATTCCGCGACCATCGTTAATGCATTCATATCGGCTAATTAACGCCTTGGGCATGGGCGGCACGCGAAGCGTGACGTCCAGCGAGCGATAGCGAGTGAATGCCCCAACTGGTTAAGTGGCGCGCTACCTAAAATAGAAGTGAATGCCTGCACTCT
>CAYGKB010000187.1:0-3561 GCA_964350425.1 uncultured Chromatiaceae bacterium
GCCCGGACGCCGCTGCCGCGGATGGCCCGGACGCCACTACCGCGAATGGCCCGGACGCCACTGCCGCGGATGGCCCGGACGCCACTACCGCGAATAGCCCGGACGCCACTACCGCGGATGGCCCGGACGCCGCTGCCGCGGATGGCCCTGACGCCACTACCGCGAATGGCCCGGACGCCGCTGCCGCGAATAGCCCGGACGCCGCTGCCGCGAATAGCCCGGACGCCGCTGCCGCGGATGGCTTGGGTTGATGAAAATACGGGGTCTAGGGCGGTCGCGGCATATGTGGCGCTAAATACGCTCCCAAATGCTGTTCCGTAGAATTCCGCGGAACTGCCGCTCTCAAATTGATTGGCCCGACTCGAGTGCAAGGAACTTGAATAGTCGATTTTGGTTAAGCCTGAATCCGCTACACCTTCACTAGCATTATTGCTCTGAATAATGGCTCGCAAATATGCAGGAGAAGAGCCTTCAACATACTCCGCAGCCACCAGCGAAATTTCTGTAGCGAGAGACTGGCCAGGCCCCATATTTTCGCCCGCAACCATTACGTAGTCCGATTCGCTCAGATAGGCTAGAGAAAGATAGCCTACGCTATCTACTTTCTGACCGTTGACAACCGCAGTTACTTGGTCGATCAAAATTTCCTGACCATGGATCAAAATAGACCCGTTCTCGAGATCGACTTTCTGGATAGGCCCGACAGCAATCAATGGCACTTCGCCTGAGCGACCATCGTTGCTATCAATTGCTGATGTTCCAGAAACCGCTACTGCCTGCGATGCGCCACAAAAAAATAGGATGCTGGCAGCGAACTTGGTTACGAACGACTTACTAATATGCTCTAAACGCATGATCTCTTTTTAGACCTTCTTTTTCTCGTCATGGATATAGTGATAAATGCCGAGGCCGGTACTTAGCGGCTTGCTTTCCGCAGGGTCCGGCTTATCCAATTGCGAGAGCCAGTTGTCTATTTCCTCCAATAACAGCTGCGCTTTTTCAGTTGCGAATACCTGAAAGCTATCTAGGTCTTCCTGTCTGATGCCTTCATCTGTGTAAACTTGTCTTTCGAATAGTCGCTTGCTTGGGTCAGTTTCGAGTCGGTTGTGGTCCAATGTGGTTACAAAGTCTTCAACGGATCTAGAGAGGTGATCTAGCCCCTCCGGTGCTGCAGGCTCTGGGATAAAATGCCTTCTCAAAACCTTGAACCAGCCTTTTTCTGTCTCTGCTACTGCTCCTATTCGAACTAGTTCTTTAAGCAATTCGTCGGCATCTACATCACCTACGTGACGAGAGGCCAGGTCGCGGAAATCAAGCTTGTTCTGATGCTCCAGGCTTAACTCAAGAGGCACGCCGTATGGGCCAGTAAAGTCGGCATCTGTATGCCACCCAAACAAAACACCGGCTATTTGATTCAGTCTTGAATCAAAGCTGTTCTTAGAGTTCTGCCGGAGCGCCTCCTGTACTTCCTTCCGCATCAGACCGGTCAAAGCGGAGATCCTGGTCTGAGTAATTTCTTTGTTCGGCACCGAGAAATCCTTCTCGGCGACCTCGACGTAGGCGTGCTTGGCAACTTCCGCAAATTCGCTGAAACACACCCCGTTCCGGATGAGAATCCTTATCAATGGCCTCAGTAACCGGCCATAAGCCGCGAGTAACCCGCGCTTTGGTGACTCATCCATGGTTGAACATAATTTTTCTTATAGGCGGAAAATAGGGGGCTGCTTATGTCTAGTCAAACTATTTACATAAGTAGAATCCGTAGCTTAGCGGGTGTTTGTAAATAAATCTATAAAAGATATTTAAAAACAGTAATTTAGGATGCTATTGCGGCGAAAAAATAACCGTGGAAGCCGGTTATCTTTTTTCATAATAAGCAGATAGTTGCAGATATTTCGTCAAATTCTGCGCAGATTCGGGAGTGGTATTTTGTTAAATAATCCGACGCCAATTTGGCCCGATTGCGGGGTTAGCTTGGAGAGCCATGCCGCTGCGCGGCGGTATCAGTGGGTTGGCGGACGCGCGTCTATGCTGAGCGCATGAATGTCGGTATCCATGAGGTCACCGACTGCGGCATAGACCAGTTTATGACGCTTGATGGGCGACAGACCGGCAAACGCTGCGGACACAATACGCACTCTGAAATGACTCTTGCCTTCCCGTGCGCCGGCATGGCCTGCATGCAAGTGGCTTTCGTCCTCAATGTCCACTTCCTCAGGATTGAGTGCGGCTAGCAGACGGACACGAAGTTTTTCCGCGCGGTCGGTGTTGTTCACGGCAGTACGAGCTTGAACGGTTTGACGGTCACCGCGGCGTAAACGCCGGCAGCTACGTAGGGATCAGCATCGGCCCAGGCCCTGGCTTCGTCCAGACTGGAAAACTCGGCAATTACCACACTGCCGGTAAAACCCGCAGGACCCGGATCGCTGGCGTCAATAGCCGGGCAAGGACCCGCCGCTAGCAAGCGGCCATGCTGTTTCAGTTCTTCCAGTCGTGCCAGATGATCGGGGCGGGCTTTGGCTCGCAAGGGTGTGCTGCCGTCTACATCTTCGCTATACACCAGGTAGTACATGAGTCAATTGTCCTTGTCGCCGGGCTGATCCGGCTCTGATATGTAGCGGGATAGCCACAGACTTTGCAGTACCAGAAACACAAAAGTCATGCCAAACAATCCGAATAGTTTGAAATTTACCCAGGTAGCCTCGGCATAGTTGTAGGCGACGTAGATATTCACTGCCCCTGCAAAAATAAAAAATGCCACCCAGCCAAAGTTAAGCTTGCGCCAAACGTGATCGGGCAGTTCCATGTCTCCTTCTGCCAGCGAAGTGAGCATGCGCTGCACCAGCGGTTTTTTTCCGATCCACTGGCTGCCGAGAAAAACCACCGCGAACAACCAGTAGAGGCCGGTCGGCTTCCATTTGAAAAACAGGGGGTCATCCAACGCGAGGCTGACCCCGCCCAGCACGGCCACCAGTGCAGCGGAAGCAATCAGCATATTGCTGAGCTCGCGCTTGATGATCCACGTGGCGCCCAGTTGCAGAGCGACGGCGCCCATGATGACCATTATGGCCAGCGACATGTCGCCGCTGATCCAGTAGGTCACCACAAAAGCAATTACCGGTAAAAAGTCGATCAGTGCTTGCATCAGTCCATTGAAACTCAGTAGGGTGCGGTCGCGAATAATACCCAATATGGCGGCACAGATGGCTGCCAGGCTTTGGTTCCAATATGTCTCAGTTGCTGCATGTGCATCCGGTGAACCCCGAACGCCGCCTGATCCGTCAGGCGGCGGAGGTATTGCGCGGTGGTGGTCTTATCGTCTACCCGACTGATTCCTGTTACGCGCTCGGCTTTCACATCGGTGATAAGGCGCCGATTCGCGAGATTCGCCGTATTCGGAAAACCGACAAGGCACACAATTTCACGCTGGTTTGCCGCGATCTGACGGATATTTCCACTTACGCAAAGGTCGACAACTGGCATTACCGGATGCTTAAAGCGCATACGCCGGGGCCATATACGTTCATTCTCAAGGCTTCGCGCAGTGTGCCGCGGCGCCTG